>CAXBPM010000761.1:0-1506 GCA_963977345.1 uncultured Roseivirga sp. | reverse complement strand
GAAGTGAAGGCCTCATCAATTTTGTAAACGCCTATCGCGATTACACCAACCTACCGGAGCCCGACAAACGTCCAACGGATATCAAGTCATTGGTGCAAAACACAACAGCCTTACTCAAGAATGACTTCATTAATTCAAAAGTAGCCTTGGAAGTCATTCATACTGAGACCTCAATTGAACTGAATATTGACTATCAATTGATTGAGCAGGTGCTAATCAATATTCTAAAAAATGCCCTGGAAGTGGTTGAAAATAAAGAAAATGCTAAAGTGAAACTAGAAACCAGTGCGCATGGAGAATTAGTGACTGTATCAATTAGCGACAATGGCGCGGGCATTACCCCTGAAGCTACTGAGAAGATTTTCATGCCTTTCTTCTCTACCAAAAACAGGGGTTCGGGTATTGGACTCAGCCTTTCTAAGCAGATTATGCAGTTGCATGGTGGAGATATTCAGCTAGAAACAGAACTGGGTAAAGGCGCTACTTTTAGGATGGTTTTTCATACCAACGCTTAACTAGATGTTGGCTGAATGAACCAAACAAAGTAAAAACCAGCTTCAACCGCCATTAAACGCACACCGCTTTTCATCCTGAGTGAAGCGAAGGAACTAGAAGCAGCATCGCAAGTCGAGAAAATTAGATCCTTCGTACCTCAGGAAAGGAAAATAGGCGGCTGATTTCAAACCAATCATTAGAGCTGTGAAGCAAACGGAGCAGCGTCACACAAACCCCTCTTCCTTAAACCTTGGGTTCGGATAAGTATAAAAGCCCTCTCCTGTTTTTACGCCCAGTTTACCTGCATCAATATAGCTTTTCAGCAAGGCAGCGAAAGCCTGACTTTTCTTATCGGGTTGACTACTGGTGATATGCCAAGCCGTATCTAGCCCAACCGTATCTAAAATTCCGAATGGCCCCATTTCCATTTTAAAGTTGCCCATCCAACTTCTGTCAATATCCTCGATAGAACCAATGTCCAGTGTTCTGAGTGAGCCTGCGGCTCCCAAAAGCGCCATCAGCATGTAGTTGAAGATGTAACCCGTGTTTTCCTTTTGAACGAAGACAGGAGTTTGCCAAAGCTTCTTTCCCAATTCCATCAATAAATCATTGATCCAAGCTTCCGTACCCGCGTGTGGCATTACGTCTACCACATTGGAATAGAATACATCATGGAAATGGAAGTTGCAGAAGCGCTCAGGTCGGCCAGAAGCATCCGCAATCTGTGAACCGAGTAAATAAGAAGTGTTGGTAGTGAAAAGCGTCTTTTTGGGACAAAGCGCACCAAACTGCGCCCAAACCTTACGCTTCAATTCGAGATTTTCAGTGACAGATTCGCTCAGGAAGTCCGCATCATCTGCTGCGGCCTCTGGGTCGGTAGTGAAAGTCAAGCGACCTTTGGCTTCCTCAGCTTGTGCTTCGGTGAGCTTTTCATTGCGAATCAACATTTTAAGAATGCTGGCCTGAGTTTTAATGGCCGTGTCAAGTGCTTTCTCGGAGATATCGTAAATA
>CAXBPM010000760.1:0-1507 GCA_963977345.1 uncultured Roseivirga sp. | reverse complement strand
GATCGTACAGCTTATTATCAAGCACCCAATCGCGGTACACATCATTGATCATAATATTACTGTACACCGCTCTTCCGTGTTGATCGATCAACATTCCTTTAGAAAGCGCCTGCTCAACAATATCCAGCACCTGATAAGTGTCATTCTTAGTTTCTGGATGAATTGCATTACTGGTGTAGAGACTCTCAAAACGAAGCTTTCCATTCACCTCTTCGGTTAACCAGAGAAAGTACTGCCAAGAAATTAAGTGAAAATCACAATTGGTGACATCATCTCCTTGAGGGAAATTTTGCGGTTGTGGAGTGGGAACAGCCCCTGTAAACCATTCTGAGGGAGCAACGCAGTTGCCATCAACTCCATTGATATCTCCTGTATTGACAGCAGCAACTGCCAAAGATTCCGTTTTCTCCTTGGGTGAAGAGTTACAGGCCGCCAAGCAGGTGACTAGTAACAGAAAAAAACATTGATTGACGATGTTTTTCATAGTTTAAAAATTTAGGTTGATTAATTGATTTTTTAACGGTAAGTATTAATCATTCACAATTTCGATAATTTTAAAAATGTAAACGTTATCAAAATATTACCTATATATATTCTATGTAGATAATAGTTAACTGATTTAAAAAATTATAACTAAAACATGAGTTGATATACTTTTTAAAGTTAGAAAATAATTCACCAAAATAAAGGGCCCTGCTTGAGTTATTTTTCCATTTGTTATAGAATAGGTGCTTTTCGGTTTTGAAGCGTACCTTTGCCTTTGATAAACCCATATGGACATGTCCGAAAGAAGAGAAAGGAAAGCACCCAGTAAAAAATCGAGTAAAGACAGTGCTCCAGCAGCCAAGCCAAAGATTCACCCTAGAAATAAGCACAAAGGCAGGTATGACTTACCTCAGCTTGTTAAAGGAACCCCTGAATTAGGCGCCTTTGTTCAACCCAACAAGTATGGTGATGAGTCTATTGATTTCGCCAACCCAGCAGCGGTAAAGACACTGAATACGGCTTTATTAAAGCATCATTATAAATTAGAGTTCTGGGATATTCCCGAAGACTATTTATGCCCGCCAATCCCAGGAAGGGCTGATTACATTCACCACATGGCCGATGTACTTTGCGCGAGCAATTATGGCAAAATACCTACTGGCGAGAAAGTGACTTGCATTGATGTGGGTGTTGGCGCCAATTGCGTTTATCCAATCATTGGCACGCAAGAATACGGCTGGTCTTTTATCGGCACTGACATTGATTCGGTTTCGATCAAATCGGCACAGGCCATTATAGATCAGAACCCCAACTTGGTTGGGAAAATAGAATTGAGAAGACAGCCCGAGCCAAAGGATGTTTTCTACGGCATTCTGAGAAAAGAAGACCGGGTTGACCTTACGATATGCAACCCTCCCTTCCACCGCTCTCCAGATGAAGCCCAAGAAAGTGCTTCGCGAAAGGTGAATAACCTTGCCAAGAAAAAAGTAGCCGACCCTGTTTTGAACTTTGGCGGAAGAAG
>CAXBPM010000759.1:0-1510 GCA_963977345.1 uncultured Roseivirga sp. | reverse complement strand
GTCAGGGGTCAGGGGTCAGGGGTCAGGGGTCAGTTAAGGCTGAGCTTTTTTCAGCAATTTGAGTTCCCAACTTCACTATTCTTTTTTCCTGTTTTCTGATTTACTGACCAACTGATTTACTGTTTCCCAAAGGGAGAATCTGGTTCTTTAGCAAAAACGTTGAATACGATTTTGTCCATTCGGCCGGGCATCCATTTATTGAGGAAAACGGCCAATTTACCTTGGCTGGTAAATACAATGTCGCGCTTTCTTTTTTGAATGGCCTTGATAATGCCTTGTGCTACTTCTTCTGGGCTCATCATTTTTCCTTCATCACGAGGAGATTCACCTTGCGAAGTACCGTCAGCAGTAAGTGCGGCATTTCGGATGTTCGTTCCAGTAAAACCAGGGCAAGCCACGAGTACATGAACACCTCTGTGCATTACTTCCGTACGTAGCGATTCCATAAAGCCATTCATCGCGTATTTCGAAGCAGTATAAGCGGTTCTGGCTGGAGTGCCGCGGTAACCGTTGATTGACGACACGCCTACAATGGAGCCTTTCGTTTTTAGTATTTCGGGAAGGCAGTATTTGGTGGCGTAAAGGGTTCCGTAAAAGTTAATGTCCATCACTTTTTTGAACACGTCCATTTCGATTTCTTCAAAAAGTGCTCGCATAGAAATGCCCGCATTATTGATCAGGATATCAATTTTACCAAAGGTTCTTATTGTTTCGTTGACTAAAATCTCATTGTCTTTTTCTTTGGCTACATCCAGTTGCAAACAAAGATTTCGGGTTTTCATGCCATCCAGAATTTCAGCCACTTCATTGAGGCGTGCTTCATTCCTACCAGTAATGACAATATGTGCGCCCAGTTTAGCAAACTCAATGGCCAATGCTTTTCCAATACCCGAAGAAGCTCCTGTGATGATGACAACTTTGTTTTTCATGAATCGAAAGTTAAAAAATACCAATCAATTATACCGTCATTAATTGGCCAGCTTTGCCTTGTATTTATTGAAATTATCAATGGCTACAAAGTAATCTGGATCTTCCACCACATTCACATCGCAAATTTCTTCGGCACGTTTGATTAGCGCTAAGCAATCTTTACTTAAGTGACGCAAGTGGATGGTTTTTCCTTCTTTCTGATACCTTTCTGCCAGTTTATTAATCGCTTCAATGGCAGATTGATCAACAATTCTAGATTCAGCAAAGTCAATTACGACTTCATCTGGATCTTCTTTGATATCGAATTTGCTATTGAAAAGGCTGATAGAACCAAAGAACAATGGCCCGTAAATTTCATAGTGCTTAATGCCGTGCTCGTCAATTGATTTTCTAGCACGAATACGCAATGCATTTTGCCATGCAAACACCAAGGCTGAAATGATTACCCCTGCAAAAACGGCAATCGCCAAATCGAAAATTACAGTAAGCACTGTTACCAATAGAATTACGATGACATCGGCCTTCGGTACTTTGTTCCATACCTTAAAAGTAGACCAAGCAAATGTGCCAATGACCACCA
>CAXBPM010000758.1:0-1513 GCA_963977345.1 uncultured Roseivirga sp. | reverse complement strand
TAACTGATGGCAGGCGCATAAATCAAGCTCTCATGTCCGCCCCAGCTTACCCCTATCTGAAACAGCTGAAGTGAATTCACAAACTTTTTAATGCTCTGTAGGTCTGTAGTTTTCAACTGAAAGCCCATTAATCCTGTAAAGCCCGTCATTTGCTGATGCGCTAATTCCTTCTGATCGAAATGATTGAGCCCAGGATAGCGCACCAATTCGATTTTTGGATGTTGGTCTAAAAATTCGGCTACCACTTTTGCATTTGCTTGGTGCTGATTTACTCTAACTGTGAACGTGCGTAAACTGCGCAGCAACAACCATGCTTCGAAAGGCGCCATTTTAGCCCCAATCCATTCGTATTCTCGCAGTGAAATGGAATCAATCAATTCGGCCTTGCCAATCAATACGCCCGCCACCACATCGCTATGGCCGCCAATGTATTTGGAGCAAGAGTGCATTTCCAGGTCGATGCCCATGGCCAAAGGCTTTTGGAACAATGGCGTGGCCCAAGTATTGTCGATAATGGTTTTAATACCTTTCGACTTGGCCAATGCTGCTACTGCTGAAATGTTCTGCAATGAAAAAACTGCAGAAGAAGGGCTTTCAAGAAAAATGAGACTGGTATTGCTTTGAATTGCCTTTTCAAAATCAGCCACTTCTTTGCCTTCAACAAAAGTGATTTCAAGGTTAAACTTGGGTTTCAAATAAGCCGTGAGGAAGTTATTCGCTGGACCGTATAAGTTCTTCACCGCCACCACATGATCTCCAGCCTTAATGCAGTGCATTACCGCAGCTGATATGGCGCCCATTCCAGAAGGAAACAGTTGCGCCTTCTCCCTCCACCATCTTCACCGTTGGGTTCTTACCCCGCGTATAGATAAAACTGTCCAATCGATGATCGAAGGCATGATCGATATCGTCCCAGCTTTCGAAAGTAAAAAGCGAGTTTTGAAAAATTGGAGGCACAACAGCTCCATTAGGATGCCTTTCCGCATCGTGCGCCAATAATGTTTCGGGTTGAATGGGTTGTTTATTTTTCATCTGATTTACCTTCTTTCACTTCATTATAAAAGCATCCTTTTCCTGTAATGGCCAGCAATGGCGCTATAATTAAATTGATGAGCGTCATGAGTTGCCAATGCCAATAATCGCCCACAGCCACGCCTAAGGTAGCGGCTAAAAACACGCCTGTAGTCGTCCAAGGAATAATATTTTCGAGCATGGTGCCGTAATCTTCAATCGAACGAGAAAGCACCTTTCGGGGGATTTTGTACTGGTCGTATAATAAAGCTAGTGGCACTTTGGTTGGAGGTAGTGGCGTTCGTAAAGCCAGCCGCAAATAAGGACGAAATAATGACCGAAGACCTTGCTTTAGCAAAGGAGAAAATACGATTGACCAGTCGTGGCATGGCATCAATCATATCGATAGAGCCCACATAAGTAAAAATGACAAAAGAGAGCATTATGGCAAAACTCAGTTCGTACAGTCCACCTCGGGTAAAGAGCGTCACAATGTTTTCGG
>CAXBPM010000757.1:0-1516 GCA_963977345.1 uncultured Roseivirga sp. | reverse complement strand
CTTTATTTGGAATAATTCTAAATAAAATCGAACTTCGCCAGCGAGTTTTGAGTTAACCCTTCAAAAGTTTAGCAAAATGCAGGAGTTAGTAGTAGGCATAGTATTTTTAATAGCAGTACTCTTTATCGGGAGGCACTTTTATCACCAATATAAATCCGACAAAGGCTGTCCGAAAGGCTGTGGTTCTTGTGATGTATCCAAAGAGGTGAAGAAATTGGAAGTAAAACTTCCTGAGCATTTGAAACCTTAAGCTTAACCCTCTAGCCCAAAATCTTCAAATCCTTTTCCGTTGGAATTTTTACTTTTCCGAAAATTGTTCTTTGCCCTTAAAAGGGAAGAAAATATTTTGAAAAGTAGCATCAATAGATGACTTTATATTCACCATAGAATAACTATCATTGTGGCTTAATTCTTAAGCATGAAGAACGTATTTTGTTTTCTGTTGTTTATTGCATTTTTCGCTGGTTTTAGTACACAAACATCCCTAGCACAAGTAGAGTTTAGAGATGGATTTATCATTAAAGCCAATAACGATACAATTAGAGGGCAAGTCCTTCAACGGTCTTTGAAAAACAGGTATGAGTCCTGCACTTTTAAAAGTAGTGAAGGTGTGACCGTCTATTTACCTACGGAAATCAGAGGTTATGGCTATTCAAACGGTGGCTCCTTTATTACTGGAGTGGCGGATAACGCCTTTGTACAAGTATTGGTGGACGGTCATTTAAGTCTTTATGAATACGGGACTGTTTTTTATGTGAGAAAGGAGGGTGCTGTGGCTCAAATTCTTGAATCTAAAAGGGTTGAAGTTGTAAGAGAGGGGAGGCTTATAATTCAAAAGGACGAAGCTTGGAAAGCTAGACTAGCGGTAATCATGAACGATTGCGAAGCCATGCTTATGCGGAATTATGAGCTCAAGAGAAAAAGCTTAACAGAAACAGTAGTGGCTTATAATGAGTGTGCAGGCAAGACCTTTACTAAGGAGGAAAATGTAAAGCTTTGGGTCAATGTGAATTTAGGCCTTGGGGTCGGTTATACAAACACCTCTATGGGGCTCAAAAACTTGGATGCACAGTACAGGTATTTAGATACAGACTATAAGGAGTCGGATCCAACCTTGTTTTTTGATCTTGGTTTTTCATTGCCAGGTTTGGCGGAAAAACTCTCCATTCACACTGGGTTTAGCTATTCGAAACCCTCCTTTTCTTCTACTGAAATGGTAAATGGTTCTCTAGTAGACGCCTATTATGATAACTATGTCAACTATGATTTTCTATCAATTCCTCTTCTTCTTCAATACGCTATACCTTTTGACCATACTACTCTAGCTTTTGATGCAGGTGTGAGTTTTGATAATTACATGAACTCTAGTGCTGTTCTACAAACGGCTAGGGTTTTTAAAAATGCTTCGAATCGAATTGAGTTAAGTAATAACGAATTTGCAGTCTTTGATGAAAAACAGGCGAGCTATTTAGCGGGAGTTCGTGTTAGACGAAAAGTGGGTTATTTCTCTGCTGAA
>CAXBPM010000756.1:0-1520 GCA_963977345.1 uncultured Roseivirga sp. | reverse complement strand
CTTTATTATATCCTCAAAGGGGCTTCGACCCAAGAAAAAGAAATAACACAAGATGTAATTGATGGCAAGGCTGGCTTTTGGGGTTCTATGGATAAACTGATTGCTACTTATGATGAGTCTCAAGCACAAACTGTTTTTGACATGTTGAAAACGCACAATACTTATGTGGTGCCTACCAAGCATATTGGAAATACCCTTTCCTATTTAGACAGGGATAATCACGAGAATGACGAGTACCTTAACTATGTAGGTGATGGGATTATAAAAACCTATCAGGGGAGAATCAGAAGTGCCATGCGGGCGAATGAAAAAGCCATTGCAGAACGACATGAGCTGAACAGTACTTTCAAAAAACTGATCCCTAAAATGCAAGCTGCTGGGGTTTCTCTTTTGGCGGGTTCCGATTCTGGGGCATCCAACTCGTACGTCTATCAAGGTCTTTCACTTCATCAAGAATTAGCGGCTTTGGTGGCGGCTGGTTTAACACCTGCCGAAGCACTTCGCACCGCGACTATCAATGGGGCTAAATTCCTTAAGGTTGAAAACTTCTATGGTTCGGTGGAGGCTGGTAAATCTTCCGATTTACTCATTCTTAATGCCAATCCGTTGGAAGATATTTCCAGCACTCAGGCTATCAATACACTAGTTTTAGGCACACAGATTTTCTCAGAGCAAGATTTAAAGGGAATGTTGGAGCAGTTAAGGAAGTAATTGGCCTACTCAATAATTTCAAAAATACACCTGAAACCTAACCAAGCTTCAGGGGTAGTGTATTCTGATTTTTTGGTGAAGTCGGGTTGAGCGCTTTTGTTGTTCCAGCTTCCGCCCATGGCTACTCCTTTTTCAGAAGTCATTTCAGCTACATTGTCATGCAAGCCGAATAAGCCTAGTTTTTTGTCCATGGTGGAGAAAACATCGTTGACTTTGTTACTGCTGTTAAGTATATCGTTTTTGCTTGTTTTAAACTCCTTTTCGTAAGTGTCAGCAATTTTTTCTACTTGTTTGAGCATTCCCTTTTCTTGGGTCATAAATCTCATTCTAGACCATTCGGCTGGAGTGGGTAATCTAAACTCAAATTCTTTAGGAAAACTTTCTCGATCTCGTCTGTCCATTTTATCAAGCTCTTTTTTGAAAGCTTCAGTTCTCCATGCTGCAAATTTAACCGCTTGGTCGTAGCTAACGCCCACCATAGGAGCCAAAGCAAAAGTGGTGGTCTCAAAGAATAATTCAGAGATTTCTGTGGCCGTTTTACCTGGGTAAAGCTCTTCCCAAAGTTCCCAATCGGGTAGGTTAGACGTGTACTCCACTCCAATAACTCCATACTCCTTTTTTAGGTCTAGCAAATATATTTTATACATCCGTCCAGACACTTCCGCCATGTCCATGCACAGCTTATAATTCATGGCCAAGGTATTTGACGCACATATGTACTGTCGGTCTTGATCACATTTTATGCAGTCAGACTCCGTAGTTGGGTTAAAACCAAAGAGTAAAAAAAGGAGTGGGAGAAGGGCTTTCAT
>CAXBPM010000755.1:0-1528 GCA_963977345.1 uncultured Roseivirga sp. | reverse complement strand
AAGTTTGACTTTAAAAAGTCATTCATTTTTTTAGCATCATCAGTTCCTTGCTCGAACTCAATACCTGCATAAATATCTTCGGTGTTTTCTCTAAAAATCACCATGTCGCAAAGACCTGGCTCTTTTACTGGAGAAGGTGTTCCTTCAAACCATCTTACTGGACGAACACAAGCGTATAAATCCAATTCTTGACGAAGGGCTACATTCAATGAACGAATTCCGCCTCCTACTGGAGTAGTCAATGGACCTTTAATTCCTACTAGATATTCTCTGAAAGCATCTAGCGTAGCAGTAGGCATCCATTCGCCAGTTGCTTTGAAGGCTTTTTCTCCAGCCAAAACTTCTTTCCACGCTAAGCTTTTTGCACCATTGTAGGCTTTTTCTACAGCACTGTCCAATACTTTTTGGGCGGCTGGCCAAATATCTACACCAATGCCATCTCCTTCAATAAATGGAACTGTAGGGTTGTTGGGTACATTTAGAACCCCGTTACTAATGGTTATTTTCTGTTCGCTCATTTCGTTAAACGGTTATTTGATTCGTAATTTGAATTAATAGTGCTAAGGTAAGAAATTATCTAGGTTGAAAGTTCCTCAACTTGGACTTTCCCTGTGATTTTAGCACCTCAGTTTTAAGCTAATTAATAGCTTTCTTTGTCGTTAGGAAAGTCTTTGGCCTTTACATCCTTCACATAGCTGGTCACCGCATTTTTAATGGTGGTTCCTAAATCCGCATACTGCCTTAAGAAACGCGGTTTAAATTCGGTTGTAATGCCCAGCATATCGTGAATTACCAAAACCTGACCATCCACATGTGGGCCGGCACCAATACCGATGGTTGGAATATTAATTTCTTCCGAAACACGTTTGGCTAGTTCGGCAGGGATTTTTTCTAGTACGATTGCATAGCAACCACAAGCCTCTAAAAGTTTTGCGTCTTCAATAAGCTTATCGGCTTCGTCTTCTTCCTTAGCCCTTACAGAGTAAGTGCCGAATTTATAAATGGACTGAGGGGTTAAACCCAAATGCCCCATTACAGGAACACCAGCACTCAAAATTCTAGTAACCGATTCTTTGATTTCGGACCCGCCCTCCATCTTGACACTATGTGCACCAGACTCTTTCATAATTCTGATGGCAGAACGTAAAGCTTCCGAGCTATTTCCTTGGTATGAACCAAAGGGAATATCTACGGCTACAAAAGCACGCTTTACCGCCCGAACCACCGAACTGGCATGATAGATCATTTGATCGAGCGTAATAGGCAAAGTAGTTTCGTGCCCAGCCATGACATTAGAAGCCGAATCACCTACAAGGATGATATCTACACCAGCTTCATCCACCAAAGAGGCCATTGAATAATCGTAAGCCGTCAGCATAGAGATTTTCTCACCACGGTCTTTCATGGCTTGCAACTGGTGCGTAGTTATTTTCTTTATTTCCGATTTGTGTATTGACATGTCGATAAAATTAAAGGGGTAAATATAAACATTTACCCCTTCTTGTTTTGTAAAGAATAGCGATGACTA
>CAXBPM010000754.1:0-1535 GCA_963977345.1 uncultured Roseivirga sp. | reverse complement strand
ATTGCTCAGTATTACCATCCGTTAAGTTCACCGTGACGATACGAGTCAAGCTGCCCTTTTGAGCCGCTTTATCTGGATTTTTCATGGTCGACTGCATAATACCCACCAAGGTGGTTTCATCTGGCGAGATGGCTAAGCCTTCCATTCCGCGATTCGCCCGACGATGTTGGAATACGGCAGGTAAATAGAACATATTGCGAGTATCATTTTTAAACGCATTAATTCGGCTAATTTCTACGCCATTACTATCAAAGTGAACAATATGGGGGCCATACTCATCACTCACCCAAAATGTACCATCTTTTAGCGCGACTAAACCTTCACCATCTAAACCGTAATCATCCAATTTAATAGGATTCGTGTCCTTGTTATAAGGCTTACTGTCATTCATTAAAACGGGTTGTCCATTGGAATGATACGGCGTTTCGCCCGTGCCACCTAGTGCAGACGTATTCGGCAAACCAGAGATCAAACTGCCTTCTGGACGTTTGAGTAAAATGCTTTTTACCATAGAAATCGAGCCATCAGATTCTACTTCGAACAAACCAATACGTGGCGTATAAGAAGCCACAGGAAAGCTTTTCCCTTTACCGTATTCGCCCGTGTAATTCGCGTTTGGACCACGATCGGTTAATGCGTAAAACTGATTCGCTTGGTTCGGATTCGCCGTCATCGCAGAGCCAAAACCACCATTACGAATTTCAAAGGGCTGATTGGTTTTGCTATCAATAAGGTCTCCACGCAATACAGAGTAAGGCAATTCACTCCCCTGCTTCGGAACGGTATCCACAAAACTAGGTGCCGCTTGTATCATTCCATTGTTTGCGCAACCCGATAGAACACTGATTGAAAACAAACTAACCAACCAAATCTTACCCGTCATTTTCTACCCCTGTTAATGTGATAGCACTGCCGTGCTTTGATTATTTTCACCATAAGATAAAGACTGGCCATGACGGTTTGATGACCTCTTAATGAAACATACAACCTAAATAATAAAAAAGGTCAGCCGTAAAACGGCTGACCTATGAAAAAATTAATAGATAAAAAACTATAAAGGTATTATTTACCAGTGCGTTAACAAGTAATTTCCATTCTCGGAATGGTGAAATTCACACTTTGGCTGGGCCTAAATTAAAGTCCATATTGAGTAGGGCTTGTTGTATGCGTTTAACGTCTTCCGCTTCTGTACTACCTTTTTGATAGCTTGGTCCTGCATTCTTCGCCAGTTGCTCTAATGCGGAGGAAACCTTTACGACTGAGGATTGAAGAATGGGGCCGAAAACCGTTGTGGTAGTTTCTTCCGTTGCCTCTGCTTCATCGCGTTTCTCATCTGATGCAGTAGTAGGAGCAGCTGAAGTAGTCATACCTGCCAATGGCGAATCAGGGGCTTCAATGCCTTCAATGCCTTCAATGCCTTCAATGCCTTCAATGCCTTCAATGCCTTCAATGTCTTCAATCGTTTCAAGGTCCGCATCGTACTCTGGTGATGTGGCGCCCAGTGGCCGTGCTGCTGAGAGGCCACTGAACCCACT
>CAXBPM010000753.1:0-1535 GCA_963977345.1 uncultured Roseivirga sp. | reverse complement strand
AGAATTCGGGCCGAAGAACAGGCCGAAGCTGCCATGACAACAATCTTAGCCCTAAGGTGATATTCCTTTCTGTCTAGCTTGTTGATGTAATTTACACCAGTAGCTTTTCCTTCTTTGTCGGTGGTTACTTCGCGCACCATACAATTGGTCATTAACTCAATTTTACCCCCATTCTTTTGGGCTGGGAAAATCAAGCAGGTTCCAGAAGAGAAATCGGCATAAGCCGAACAAGCACGGTTACACTGCCCGCAATAGAAACAACTTCCACGTTGATTGTTGATTCTTTTCGTCAGAATTGAAAGCCTTGAAGGAATTACAGGAATCCCCGCTTTTCTAGCTCCATTAATATAGTATAGCTCGTGAAGCCTTGGTTTTGGAGGAGGTAAGAAGAAACCGTCAGGCTCGTTGTGAATATTTTCTTTACTACCGAAAACGCCAATGAGTTTGTCCACCTTATCGTAATAAGGCTTTACATCTTCATAGCCAATCGGCCAGTTATCGCCTAAGCCATCTACGCTTTTGCGCTTAAAATCTAAAGGCCCAAAACGTAGCGAAATTCTTCCCCAGTGGTTGGTTCTTCCTCCCAACATTCTTGAGCGGAACCAAGCAAAGCGGGTTCCCGGTGCTTCGGTGTATGGTTCGCCTTCTAGGTTCCAACCACCATAAGCGGCATCGTAATCTCCAAAAGACCTTCTGTCGGAACTGGCACCACGCCTAGGTGATTCCCAAGGCCAGCGTAATTGGGTTCTGTATTCGTCTTGTGCGGGGTCAAAAAATGGACCTGCTTCGAGTACTGCTACATCGAAGCCTGCCTCTGACAGTATTTTAGTTGCCATTCCCCCACCGGCTCCTGAGCCGACAATGACAACATCATAAACTTTTGAGGATTCTATAACTTGCATATGATACGGTTGATTTCAGCTTAAAATTTAAGGAATTCAACTGTAACCAAGGCCTTTCACCAAATAAGTTTTTATGAAAAGTAAAATTTCAGATCAACAAGCCACTGGTTTTCAATCATTTCAATAAATTATATTTATTCTAGATTACGCCTAAGCCTCCTAATTTGATCCAAATGTATGTTTATACAGACAAGTTTGACACCGGCCTTTTACCTGATTAATGGCAAACCACTTTCAAAGCTTCAATTAAATTTTTCGTTGTCGGTAAACTTTAATATTTTCGATAAACATTTTGTACTCACTTCATGAAAAAACGATTCCTGTTTTGCCTAGCCTTTGGTTTTTCAACTTTTCTCAGTTTTGCTCAAGCCCCACCTCCTGATACAGAGATCTTTGTCTTCAACCTTAAGGAAAAAAAGGGCAACGTAACCATAGAAAAAGGCAAAAATGTAACAGAGCGAAAAGGCTACGACAATCAACCTTACTTTTATGGGGAAGATTACATGCTGTACACTGCTTATGACAATGGTCAAACAGACATCATGATGTTGGACCTCTTAGACAAGAAAAAGACGAATCTCACCAACACGAAGGAAAGTGAATACTCAGCAGCCATGATACCGGGTTATGAAT
>CAXBPM010000752.1:0-1535 GCA_963977345.1 uncultured Roseivirga sp. | reverse complement strand
GAAGCTAGAATTGGTTACTTGGCTTATGCTGAAGAAATCGCAAGTGCCATGTTACAACGTCAACAAGCCACTGCCATCGTAGCGGCCAGACAGAAAATTGTTGAAGGTGCTGTGGGCATGGTAGAAATGGCCTTGGACGAACTCAATGCGAAAAGTATTGTGGAACTGGATGATGATAAGAAAGCCGCAATGGTATCCAATTTAATGGTAGTGCTTTGCTCTGATAGGGCCGTAACGCCAGTGGTAAATACCGGAACGCTAAATCATTAATCACCCGTCCATTAATTCATTTACTCATTAAA
This sequence comes from uncultured Roseivirga sp., assembly GCA_963977345.1. GTDB lineage: Bacteria > Bacteroidota > Bacteroidia > Cytophagales > Cyclobacteriaceae > Roseivirga. The sequence goes on along the minus strand of CAXBPM010000752.1, from coordinate 1,233 downwards.
ACATTAATTCCATGGAATACAAAATCATTTATAAAGGGGGCTTCGAGAAAATCGAAAGTTTCGAAAAGAAGCTCAATGCATTAGCCACTTCAGGCTGGCGTGTGGTTACTTCGTACAGTAACGGTGCATACCTCATCATGGGACGATCTAAACATTAAAGCTTATGCCAAAGAAAAAACCATTTGTACTACGACTTGACCCCGAGTTATTGGGTGCTGTTGAAAAGTGGGCTGCGGATGAATTTCGTAGTACAAATGGACAACTGGAATGGTTAATTAATAAAGCGTTGAAAGACGCTGGTAGACTAAAAAACAAACCAAAAACTGAAGAATAATGGAAGGACCCGAACTGCTTATCGTACACCTAGTAGTAGCCTTTACTGTCATCCTCCCCACAGTGCTAATGAAACTGGCTGTATCAGAATACCCAAATACCTTTGTGGGATACAGAACCCCAGCTTCAATGAGAAGTAAGGAAGCCTGGGATTTTGCACAACCCTATAGCGCCAATCTCCTGCTTTGGTCTACCGGGGTAACATTGCTCACCCAAGTGGTCACCTATATTATGCTTCCTGATGAAGCCTCCATACTCATTACATCAGGCGTAATGGTGGTGGGTATTGCTGCGGTGATTATCATGACAGAAAGCGGGCTTAAAAAGCGCTTTGACAAAAAAGGCAAACCAAAGTCGAGTACCATTATTCGAGGAAATTAATAGCAGGGGTGATTATTTAACAATCACCCGCTGTTTTCTCCCATTAATGGGCGCTTCAATTCCTTCTACCTGAATAGAAAAACGTAAGTCGAACTTACCTTCAACATCAGGCATTTTCACTTTTACAGTTTTCGTTAATTCTTCGCCTGGCGCGAGGCTTATGGTTAAAGCTTCAAGTACATCGGTTTGCACAGGGTTAAGCCCTTCCAAAATATGTGCATTGAGATAAACTTCCCTCCCATTTACATCTGAAAAATCAACAGCATAATCGTAGTTGTTTTTCATGGTAATGTTCACAGTCACTTCTTCGCCAGGAGCAAATCCATTGTCTTCTAGCCCTTCTACTTCAACATTTACATTGCGGAATGACCTAAAATTCTCGACTATTCTGTAGTGAATTCCCTTACCAATTGTCGTGGTGAAAGTTTCATACTCACCCTTTCTGTTGTGTCTATCGATTAAGAAAATCGTCTTGCCTTGAAGGTTCTCTTCCAAAGGCCATAAATCGTGCTGAGTTTC
>CAXBPM010000751.1:0-1544 GCA_963977345.1 uncultured Roseivirga sp. | reverse complement strand
CTAAAACTGCTCGTATTTTATCAAGTAAAAGAAGTTGAATGAGGTATAAGTACTTCCGATTAAACGTAGTACTCCGTATTCTGGCCCTACTCATCTTGGGCTATTCAGGCTTCTATATCCTTACACAAACTCATTTTTGGCTGGTTTCCTTCTGGCTCTTTCTTGCGCTTGTGATTGTCCTCATCAGCCTTATTCGCTATGTAGAGCGTTCTAGAAGAGATTTAACTTATTTCCTCCTATCCATCAAACAGAATGACTTCAGCAATTCATTTCCCTATAAAAAAACCGATGAACTGAATTACGCTTTTCATGAAATCAATCAGGTGATGAAAAACCTGAGAAATGAAAAGGCTTCGAACTACATCTATCTGCAAACCGTGGTGGAGCATGTTCGGGTAGCGGTGCTTTGTTTTGATGAAGACGATAAAGTGGCCCTTTCGAATAAAGCCGCAAAAGAGCTTTTCCAAAAGGACCACATCAGTTCGCTTGCCTCTTTGGCAAAAGTATCTCAAGAAATTGCCAATAAAGTAGAACAGCTTAAATCGGGGGAAAGAGAGCTTGTGAAAGTTAAGGTTGGAGGAACACTTCTTAATCTTTCCGTACAGGTCACCACCTTTAAGCTTCAGGATAAAGGCTACAAGTTGGTGTCCTTTCAAGACATTAAGAGCGAACTGGAGGAAAAGGAAATAGAATCGTGGCAACGCCTTATTCGTGTGCTCACGCATGAAATCAAAAATTCTGTAATCCCCATTTCTACGCTTTCAGAAGTAATTCTTCAGGTCTTCAAAAAAGAAGTTCAGGCGAAGAGCAGCAGTCAAACTGAGGCAGAAGCTTATCAGGATATTGTGGGCGGACTAGAAACCATAGAAGCCCGCAGCAAGGGTTTGGCTCATTTTGTTAACACCTATGATCAGCTGACCAAGGTATCGAAACCCCAGTTCAGTACTGTGCAGCTGCTCCCCTTGGTCAATCGAATTGAAAACTTATTCAAACCTGACCTAGAAGCCGCTAATATCAACTTCGAAATAGAAGTGAATTCAACCATTGAGATTAATGCCGACCCCAATCTTTTGGATCAAGTGTTAATCAACCTAGTGAAAAATGCCATTGAGGCGATTAAGGATCAACCTTATAAATCCATTCAATTAAGCACCCGACTTGAGCAAGGCAAAGTAATTCTGTCTATTCGAGATAATGGCCCAGGAATCCCAGATGAGGTTTTGGACAATATTTTCGTACCCTTCTATACTACGAAACAAAGTGGTTCAGGAATTGGGCTTTCTCTTTCCCGTCAGATTATGGGGCTACACAAAGGAAGTATTGCCGTTAAATCAGGCAGCGAAGGAACTAGCTTTGAGTTGATTTTTTGAGGCTGGTTGATAACGGAGAACCTATTTTATGAGGAGACAAGCCCACCCCCTGCCCCCGCCTGCGGGGGATAACAAAGTGCCAGTTTTAAGCATCTACGGCCTAACTCAGGCAAACATTCACCAACCATAATTAACCGCAACAGCATTCCCTCCTTTCGCTTGCGCCCGAAGCTT
>CAXBPM010000750.1:0-1549 GCA_963977345.1 uncultured Roseivirga sp. | reverse complement strand
TGGCCGCGGCCACAATCAATAACACTATGATAACGATCCAAGTACCACCACCTTTTCTTTCTTCTTCCTTTTTCTTCTCTACCATAACAACCTTCTTTTCAGGTACGGGTGTCTCAGTTTTTTCTTCTACTACAACAGGAGCAACTACTACTGGAGCTGGTTCTTCCTTCTCTTCCTCAACAGGTGCTTCTTCTTGAACAGGAGGCTCAACTGAAGTTTCAGTTTTCGAAGTTTTATCTTCAGTGAGTTCAAGTTCTTCCGTGCCGTCTTCAATGACATTTAAATCATCAATATCATCTAAACCAAAGTCATCATCCGACACTTTAGGTTCTTCTTTTTTAGGGGCTCTTTTTTTACCCGCATTTGCAGGTGTTTTACCTCCATTTTTATTGTTGTCTGAAGAACTGTTCTTCTTTTTAGCAGCCATAAGAAATAGTTATTGGTTGATATTTGTTCAAATTAACAAAATATAGCCACCATATTAAAGGCGTGGCCCATGCGAATCTACAAAATTAGAAGGATACTGTAATCCCTGCCAATGCTTGAATGCTTCGGCTTGGGTAATTCAAGTATCGTTCGTACTCTTTTCCAAAAACATTTTTAAATTGAAGGAACACAGAAATCTTTTCATTTAAGTCATAATCACCGCCCAAATTCATATCTACAATATCATCCATTTCCACCCTAGTACTGCTTTCTCGATTCAAACCAACCAGTCCTCCCATGTAATAGAGGTCCGCAGTTACCTTCAAATTCTTAACTGGATAAAAGATATTATTAAAAACCGCTTGATACTGTGGCTTATGGTATGGATCGGCCAAAGCACTCAAGGTGTAATCGAAGTAATCGAACCTAAGCCCACTTCTTATATTCTCTGCCTTTTCAAAAACCACTTCACCATAAACATTGGTGCGATCAACGGCATCGTTGTCATACAATACCTCAAACCTAGTAGAGTCGGTAATGCTGTTCGTGAAGAATGGCATACGTTGGATTGAAGCCATTGAAAGCCCCGCATTCAATCTAAGTCCATTGGTCAGGTCAAGGTTAATTCCTGCAAAAATATCGCTCTCCTTATCCGTGTTCAGTAAAATAAAATCTCTCTGTAGAAATGCATTCTCACTTGCAAAGCCCTGAAAAGAATTGTATTCCAAATCTCCTTGATAACCTCCATAAAGATTAATGCTACTGGTTGGGTTAACATCCAGTCTAGCATATGGATACACTTTAAAACCATCTTCCGCAGTCGAGGTGATTTGCGTCAAATCATCATTATCCCCCGCTAAATTAGCGCCCACACTTACTTTGAAGCTTTGTGTAGCATACTCTAAGCGTGGTTTTGCATTGTAAAAGTTCCTGCCAATCTTCTCAGTGTCTTCGCGGCTTGAGAAGGTCACTTGTCCTCCTACTTTAAATCGAAGTTCTTCTGAAAATTTATAGCCTAAACCTAGGTCGAAATTGAATCGACTTTCTTTTGCCTCGAAGTTATCTCTAAAGAAATCCCAGTCGGTTTTGAAATGATAAGTAGTTACTTCATCCAATGCGGTTT
>CAXBPM010000749.1:0-1550 GCA_963977345.1 uncultured Roseivirga sp. | reverse complement strand
TATGGAAGGCTTTGATGAGGATGAGCTGAGTTAAGCTTTATTAAAAAATCAAATTAATTATAAAGGCTCTTCGGAGCCTTTTTTCGTTTTATGCGGAGATTATATTCGCTATTCTCCGCATAATATGAGTAGAATATATTGACAATGCGGAGATTAGTGTTTATATTTACCGCATAATTTGCAGAGAATATGCGCTATATACATCAGTTAAAAGATTGGCCAGATTTCACTTGGGACAAACCCACGGTTTTGGAAAAGCTTGTTCAAGTAAGAAACAGGCAGGGCTATCTTTTGGGCAAAATGGAGGGTTTAGGTTTCAGTTTAAAGTTAGAAGCTAATCTCAACACACTAATATCTGATGTAACCAAATCGAGCGAAATAGAAGGGGAGCTTCTGGATAAAGATCAGGTTCGCTCGTCTATAGCTAGAAAACTTGGGTTAGATTTAGCGGGACTTGTTCCTTCCGACAGACACGTGGATGGCGTGGTGGAAATGATGATGGATGCTACTCAAAACCATCAAAAAAGACTTACCAAGCAAAGGCTCTTTAATTGGCACAAGCTTCTTTTCCCAACAAGTCAGCCTACAGGGTTTACGATTGTAGTGGGCAAATGGCGAGATAATTCTCTGGAGGATCCTATGCAAGTGGTGTCTGGCCCCTTGGGTAAAGAAAAAGTGCATTTCGAAGCCCCATCTTCTGATCGGTTGGAGGTAGAAATGAGTGCTTTTTTAGACTGGTTTAATGTGCCGAGGAATCTTGATCCTGTATTAAAAGCCGCTATTGCGCACCTTTGGTTTGTAACTGTTCACCCATTTGATGATGGTAATGGTAGAATGGCCAGGGCTGTAGGTGATTTATTGTTGGCCAGAGCAGATGCCAGCAGTCAGCGATTTTATAGTATGTCAACTGAAATAAAGAATCAACGCAAGCAGTATTATCAAATATTGGAGCAAACTCAGAAGGGCGGTTTAGACATTACGGAATGGCTGATGTGGTTTATGGACTGTTTAGGCGGGGCAATACAGGCGAGCGAGCACTTGCTTAAATCTACCGTTCAGAAGGCAAAGTTCTGGGAGGTACATGCCAGCACGCCTTTGAATGAACGCCAATCTAAAATGGTAAATAAGCTATTCGATGGCTTCGTTGGGAATTTAACTTCATCCAAATGGGCGAAAATGTGCAAATGCTCTCAAGATACTGCAGGAAGAGATATCAATGATTTATTAAAGAAAGAGGTGTTGGTTAAGACAGAAGGTGGAGGGAGGAGCACTAGCTATTTACTCAACTATAATATCAAATGAGTTTAGAAGGGCTAAAACCTCAGGGTTAGAGAACTTTGCCTTTTTTAGGCGATTATTATTGGGGTTGAACTGGTAACCATAGGCGTCACGAAAATCGGCCTTGGATAAATTACAGTTCACAAAAGTGCTGCCTACCAAGTTTGAGCCTTTGAAGGTGGCGGCAGATAAATCGGTGTCTATAAAATCACATTCTTTGATTTCGCTATTTAAGAAACGGGTAGAAGGAATTTTTAATGCTTTGAAATAGC
>CAXBPM010000748.1:0-1553 GCA_963977345.1 uncultured Roseivirga sp. | reverse complement strand
TCGAAAACGGGATCAAGCGGAAAACAGCCCATCCCAGCTACAGTCATCGCAATATCATCTGCAATGATGATTTCGTTTTCCACCACAAGCACTTTCCTAATTGCCGACAAAGTTTCGACTAGCTGCATGAAGACAAATGTATTGGGTTGTGGAAAAGAGGTAAATAGACCACAAGGTTCATATTATTTCTGAAATGCCTCTAGCGTTTCAAGCGTTCACAAATTCACTTTGGGTAAAGTAAATTTTGAAAACTGCGCCCTCGTTATACTCATACTCATAGTGCCCATGAAGCTGTAGGGCGAGTCTGCTAATTAGCCAAATACCCGTGCTTTTTGTGGTTTTAAGGTCAAAGTCAGTTGGTAAGCCAGGCCCATTATCTCTGAACATAAATACATTTTGTTCCCCTTCTTGATGAAGACTTACGTGCAACTTTAATTGGCTGCCACCATTGATTCCATATTTAAAAGCATTGGTAACAAGCTCATTCGCTATAAGCCCCAGTGGCACCATATTGTCAATGTCCAGTGTATACTGAGGGTCAATATCCATGTCAATGTCAGAAATTTGGCCTTCAAAAGATTTCTGAATTTCATTAATCAGACTCTGAAGATACTCAGCTAAATGTATCGTCAAGCTTTCTGTATTGTATAACTGGCTATGAATAAGCGCCATTGATTTCACCCTACTTTTCCCTTCAGAAATAAGGTCTTTTGTGGCCTGATCGTCCACTCCTTTGGCTTGCAGTTCGAGTAAGCTGGAAAGAATTTGAAAGTTGTTTTTGACTCTATGATGAATCTCGGTTAGAAGGAGTTCTTTTTGTTGTAGCTCATCTTCTACTTGGTCACTTTTAACTTGTAACAACACCGTCAATTTTTTCTGTCTGACAAGGCTATAATAAATAATAATGGCAACGATAAGAATACCAAACCCCACAATCAGGATTGTCAGTTTTGAACGCTTTTGCAGCATGGTCTCATATTCAGACTGTAAGAGTTTCTCTTCATTTTTAAGGCTGTCTGCCATCTGTTTCTGACGGAAATCATAGGATAACTCAAGCTCTTTTACTTCTCTAATTTTCTCTTCACTAAATAATGAATCTCTTAAAGCCACATAAGTATTGAGGTATTTATAAGCATTGGTATAGTCATTTTGCCGATTATATATATCACTCAGTAACCAAGCAATGTCCATTTGATCCTTCCGCTTACCCAGTGCTTCCCAAATATTGTGACCCTTTACAAAATAAGGAATGGCCCTTCTGTCATTCCCTACTTGACTCCAATAAGAGCCTTGAGCCAAGCTGACCAATCCTGTAAAATCTGGTTTGTTAATTTCTGGGAGCAGAATCTCAATCTGCTCCAAATAATACCTGGTGCTGTCGAATTGTTTTTCCTCCCGGTAAGTATCGGCCAAATGTTTATAGGCAAAAGCTTTACCGTAAGTGAAGTCCGCTTGTTTCGCGTAACTGATCGACTCTTTAAGAACTTCTTTCCTTCGCTCAAAGGAAACACAGTTGCAGAGCGAGTAAACACTGGCTAAATTGTTTAACCAAA
>CAXBPM010000747.1:0-1567 GCA_963977345.1 uncultured Roseivirga sp. | reverse complement strand
TTCACACCTGGCCAGAATACGGTTATGCTTCAGTAGATATTTTCACTTGTGGCGATACGGTGAACCCGTGGGTGGCTTATCAAATCCTTAAAGAGAAATTCGGAGCGGGACATGGTTCAGCGATGGAGTTGTTAAGAGGAGAGAAGGCGCTTTTGAAAGAAAGAGATTTCGATATCAAAACCATGCGCGATGAAAAAAGCAGCGAAGAGGGCGAACCAATCCGTACAAGAGATGTATGGTTTACAGAACGTGACGATAAAATCGCGCTTTCTTTGAAGCATGATGGAAAGCTTTACGATGTACAGTCTGATTTTCAGAAAGTAGAGATTTATAAAACACAGGCTTACGGTAACCTACTTACTTTGGACGGCATGGTAATGACCAGCGAAAAAGATGAGTATGTGTACCACGAAATGATTACGCACATTCCTACTTTGACACACCCTAAGCCAAAAAGAGCTTTGGTGATTGGTGGTGGAGATGGCGGAACAGCCCGCGAATTGTTGCGCCACGATTGCTATGATGAAGTAGTAATGGTAGAAATTGACGACAAAGTAATTGAGGCTTGTAAAGAGCATTTACCGGGCATCGCTTCGGCTTTCGGTAATCCAAAATTGAACCTGATTGTAGATGACGGTATCAAATATGTAAAAGAAGCAGCCAATGGCTCTTTCGATATTGTGATTGTAGACTCTACCGATCCTGTAGGGCCAGCAGAAGGTTTGTTTACGGTTGAATTCTACAAAGAAGTGTACCGTATTTTGAGCGATGACGGAATCATGGTCACGCAAAGTGAATCACCTCGATTCAACAGCAAAGTATTCAGAGAAATTTACCAAGTATACCGTTCTATTTTCGGACAAGATCAAGTGCATTGCTACTTGGCTTACATCCCGACTTACCCAACGGGCATGTGGTCATTCTCTTACTCTTCTAAAGGAAAAGCACATCCATTAAATGGCTTTAATGCTGAAGAGAGTAAGGCTTTTGCTAAAAAGCATGGCTTGAAATATTATAACGAAGGCATTCACCAAGCTGCCTTTGCATTGCCTAATTTTGTGGCTGACATGATCAGTTAATGTATGGCCGATATAGATAATTTTAATCCCAATGATGTAGGGCTGAGAGGCACCCTTTTTGGGTTGCCTTTTGATACCGATTCCGCCAAAGTAGTGGTCATTCCTGTGCCTTGGGATGTTACCGTATCGTACGGAGCAGGAACAGCCGATGGTCCAGAAGCCATTTTAGAAGCTTCTTCTCAAATTGACTTTAGTCAGTTGGACATTGCAGAACCATGGAAGCTGGGTGTGGCCATGGCCGATATTCCAGAGGTTTGGTACTCGTTAGGAAGTGAATTGCGCGAAAAGTCTGAAGACTATATTGCTTGGCTAGAAGAAGGCAGCGATGAAGAAGAGCGTGAAGAAATGGAGGCTATTTTGGCTGAAATCAACAAGGAAACGCATCAGCTGATGGAATATGTAAAGCAACAGTCGGAATACTGGCTGTCGCAGGGGAAAACCACCATTTTAGTCGGTGGTGACCACAGTACTCCATTGGGCCATTTCCA
>CAXBPM010000746.1:0-1569 GCA_963977345.1 uncultured Roseivirga sp. | reverse complement strand
TGGTACTAGAAAAGCAATCACCAGAACTTTAAGTTCTTACTTAAGAGCGGTATAACTTGAAAGGCAATCTAATTTGGGATATGGACTTTAAATTCAACAGTCTGGCCTTTATTGAAAATCGTATCCTGTAATTCCAACACTAAAGTATCTAGAGAAGAGAATTGAAAGCTTTTAAGTACATCAAATTTTTTGTAATGACTTAATGTAATTTCCTCTTCTTTCTCTTTCAACATTACTACAATGGCTCTTTCAATCGTAGCATTTGAAGGAGAATAGTAAATTCTGATTGTTTTACCTTCATGATTTAATTCCTCCAGTAACACCGAGTCATTTTCAAACAATTCAAAATTAGCTAAGAAGATCAACGCAATTACCACCCCTGTGAAAAACAAAATAGAAAGCCATTTCACAACTTTATGAACCATTTCAAAAGATTAAAACTAAAAACCTCTAACTCAATTTTTTTATCAGTTTATCCATAAACTCCATCCCTTGAACGAGTTGGTCTTTATGGATGAATTCGTTGGCACGATGGGCCTGAGCGATATCACCTGGGCCACAGATTACCGCTTGAAAACCTCCTTCGGCAAACTGGCCAGCTTCAGCAGCATAAGACACAGCATCCAATTTAGGGTTTCTCACCAAACCTTTCACTAATGCTACAACCTCTTGATCGTCAGGCGTATTTAAGCCCGGTACGGCAGGATGTACATTGCTGGTGGAGATTTTAAAATCAGGATGAACTTTCCTTAACTCAGCTTCACGTTCTCTACAATAGAGATCAAATTCAGCTTTAATTTCTTGAGGAGTTTCTGAAGGAATGGTACGTACATCCCAGCTGAACTTACATTCTTGGGCAATTACATTGGGCGCAATACCTCCATTGACCATTCCAATATGGATAGAAGTATGATTGGGCGTAAAGCGATCATCTGTTCTCCCAGCTTCAATCAAAGAGTTCATTTTGTTCTCAAGCCACAGAATTAAGCGCATGGCTTCGTGAATGGCACTTACTTCCTGCTTAATTCGGCTACTATGGCCTTCAGACCCACTTACCGTAGTTTCAAAAATACAGATGCCTTTTTGCCCAGTTACAGGACGCATCATGGTAGGTTCTCCAATAATGGCGAACTTAGGTTTTACTTTGTAATGGGTATTAATGGCTTTCACCAAGTCGGGAGCACCTAAGCAGCCAATTTCTTCATCGTATGAAAAGGCGAAGTAAATTGGTGTCTTCAAATCGGATTTGAGCATGGCGGGTAAAGCGGCCAGACAGCAAGCCACGAAGCCCTTCATGTCGCATGAACCACGGCTGTACAATTTACCATCTTCTTTGTCGGTAAGTACCCAAGGGTCGGTATCCCATGCTTGGCCTTTTACTGGCACAACGTCCATATGTCCTGAAAGAATCACTCCGCCTTCCGCTTCAGGGCCAATTCGGCAATGGAGGTTCGCTTTGGTTCCGTCTTCATTTGGCACACGGTGATGTTTTACCCCGTGCTTATCTAGGTACGCTTCAATCCAACTTAAAATAGAAAGATTGCTTTCACCCCCTAATACTGGGAATGA
>CAXBPM010000745.1:0-1583 GCA_963977345.1 uncultured Roseivirga sp. | reverse complement strand
CGCACATGGATTCTGAGCGCATATTCCTTGATCACGTAGCACAAACCACCCCTTACCCGCTTAAGGTCGAAGTGGCGCGTGCGGAAGGCACCAGCATTTTCGATACGACTGGAAAGGAATACCTCGATTTCATTTCTGGGATTGCGGTCTCTAATATTGGTCACCGTCATCCACATGTGGTGAAAGCCATCAAAGACCAACTGGACAAATACATGCACGTGATGGCCTATGGTGAATTTATCCAAAGTCCGCAAAACCGATTGGCCGAAAAGCTTGCCTCGCTCCTTCCAGAGCAACTTAGCACCAGCTATTTTGTGAATTCTGGAGCCGAAGCCAATGAAGGCGCGTTGAAACTGGCCAAGCGAGTAACAGGAAGAACACAGATTGTCTCTTGCAAGAAATCGTACCACGGTGGCACACATGGTGCGCTGAGCGTTTCGGGTAACGAAATGAAAAAATACGCTTTCAGACCTCTATTACCCGATGTTTACTTTATTGAATTCAATAATACAGACGATTTAGAACACATTACAGAAGCAACGGCCTGCGTCATTATTGAACCTATTCAAGGTGATGCCGGGGTACGAATTCCTTCAAAAACATATTTGAAAGCCTTGCGTCAGAAATGTGATGAAACTGGTGCGCTTTTAATTTTTGACGAGATACAAACAGGTTACGGACGTACGGGTTCGCTCTTCGCTTTTCAGCAGTTTGATGTTGTACCAGATATATTGACGATTGCCAAAGCCATGGGCGGAGGCATGCCAATGGGGGCTTTTATTTCTTCCAAAGCCCATATGGAACAACTCACCTTCAATCCAGTATTGGGCCATATCACCACTTTTGGCGGACACCCTGTCAATTGTGCAGCTGCAGTAGCTAACCTTGAAGTGATTGAAAATGAAAACCTGATTGAAGGTGTAGAAAAGAAAGGTCAGCTGATTGAGTCATTGATTAGTCACCCTGATATCATCGAAATCAGAAGAATTGGTTTGATGTTCGCAGTAGAATTTAAAAGTGCAGAACGTGTCGCCAGAATCGTAAATCAATGTCTAGAAGATGGACTGATCACTTTTTGGTTTCTCTCTTGTCCAGAAAGCTTCCGTTTAGCCCCGCCCCTTACCATTTCAGTCGAAGACATCGAACGAGGTTGTGCGATTATCAAAAATGCAATTGAAGTGACGAAGGAAGACTAAATACCCAATACCCAATACCCAATACCCAATACCCAATACCCAATACCCAATACCCAAATCAACTAAATAGTATAGCCTCCATCCGCTGAGATCACAGCTCCCGTAACGAACTTAGAGGCATCTGAGGCCAAGAACAGCGCTAATCCTGCGATATCTTCTGGTTGAGCGAGCATAGGCAAGGCTTGTTTCATCATCACCACTTTCATAATCTTTTCATTGCTTGTAAGTGCTTCGCTGAACTTGGTTTCAATCAAGCCTGGGCAAATCGCATTCGCACGAATATTATCACGCCCCCATTCTCTGGCTAATACTTTGGTCAGTTGAATCAAAGCTGCTTTACTGACAGAATACAGCCCCAAACCATGCCCTGGTGTAATTCCTTCGATA
>CAXBPM010000744.1:0-1592 GCA_963977345.1 uncultured Roseivirga sp. | reverse complement strand
GCCATAAACTGGCGCACAATGGGCAAAGGGCCTAAAAATTTAAATCGGTTAATAGAAGCCTTATTCTTAGCAAAGAGAATTAAAGTGCCGGGCAAAGCAGGCTTCACCTGATCGGCCAAATAGTTATAGACTCCCATTAGCGTGGCGCTATCCAAAGTCTTTTCATCTTGCTCAAGCGGTGCTACCAGTTGTGCATCGATTTGCTTTCCGTTTTTTAAAACGTAGTCAAACATTACTCTGCACTCTTCATAAATAGAGCCCCTGAGCGTTTCGTTTTGTGGTACTGGAATGTCAGTAGCTGGTTTTTGTGGTTCCATGGTTCTGGTTTTAGATTTGGTTGATTCTATAAATATAGAATTTTAAACAATTCCATATGTTATTATTCTACCCAAACATTAGAATAAAAAACCAAAATAAAGAACCTATGTGCTGGTCAGTTTCTACAGAGCTAGTGTATTCACCCTCAAGGAAGGATAAAACCAAGAGGGTTGTTTACCTGAAAATTGAGTGAGTACTTAATCTACTTAATCATAAATGAACTCGAAAGCGCTTTTGTAGCCACCAATGCTTTGCACATAATCAATTACTGCATTATAAAAAGTGTCTTTACCTAAGGTGGCCGAGTCGCCTACCACCACCAACTTTGATTTGGCTCGGGTCATGGCCACGTTCATCCTGCGGTATTCCTTCAAAAATCCGATTTCGTTTTTATCGTTCGACCTGACTAAGCTGATGAAAATCACATCACGCTCTTGACCTTGAAAAGCATCCACAGTATTCACTGAAATGTCTTCTTTGAACGGATCGAGTAATTCTTCGGCATGAAGTAAATCGCGTAACAATTCGATTTGTGCTTTATAAGGCGCAATGATCCCAACACGCTGGCCTTCAGTAATGGATTTACTCAAAAGCTGAATAATGAGTTTAGCTTCTTCTTCATTGTAAGTACTGAGTGTTTCCTTTTTTACTTTTTCCGAAAAACCACAGCCAGCGGTATCGATAAACTCAAACCTCGCTCCTTCTAATTCTTTATCCCGAAGTAAGATTTCAGGCGCCACTTCCAACTTTCCCTCGTAGAAATAATCACTGGAGAATTTCATGATGTGCGGATGCATCCTGTATTGGGTTTCCAGCATTACATCGCTTTTGATAAGTTTAATGGCCTTTTTGAACAGGGTTTCTTCCAGACCATCTCTACCTGCCTGAAGCGACTTTACCGTAGGAGGCAATTGCAAGTGATCGCCCGCCATAATTACGCGGTACGACTTCAGAATTGGAATCCAGCAAGCTGGCTCTAGCGCCTGACTCGCCTCATCAATAAAGACAGATTTAAAAACCCTGTCGCGTACCAAAGGATGAGTAGAACCGACCAAAGTACAGGCCACAACTTCTGCCCTTCCCATCAAGTCCTCCGTAATTTGCGACTCAATTCTATCGGCATCTTGGCGAAGCAATCTTGATTCCTTCAACAACAAATCGCGCTGGAATTTTTCCTCACGGCCAAACTGACGTTTGAACTTTGTTCCTAATTTTCGAAATTCACCAGACTTCTTTCTGACTTCCCTTAGCTCTTTGAAATAACTGTGTTTGGA
>CAXBPM010000743.1:0-1600 GCA_963977345.1 uncultured Roseivirga sp. | reverse complement strand
TAATTACAGCCCACGATGCCTTTAACTACTTCGGAAGGGCTTATGGAATAGAAGTGCGAGGCCTTCAGGGCATATCCACTTTATCTGAATTTGGTTTAAAAGACCGTGTAGACCTTGTCAACTATATAGTAAACAAAAAGATTAAGGCTGTATTCGTAGAAACCTCAGTATCAGAGAAAAACATTAAGGCCATTATTGAAGGCTGCCAACAGAAAGGTCATAATGTAGTGATTGGTGGAAAGCTCTACTCCGATGCCATGGGAGCTGACGGCACTGCCGAGGGCACCTACATTGGGATGGTAAAAGCCAATGTCACCATTATGGTAAATGCGTTGAAGTAGTTGGGCAGTTGGGCTGTTGGGCTGTTGGGCTGTTGGGCTGTTGGGCTGTTGGGCTGTTGGGCTAAAATGATAATTAGTTAGACAATGAAGAACTTTAAAGAACTTGAGATTTGGCAGAAAGGGCATGAAATGGCAATTGACATATTCAACCTTACTAAAACATTCCCTTCGGAAGAGAAATACGGCCTAATCTCTCAAATGAGAAGAAGCTCTCAGTCTGTACCAACAAACATAGCTGAAGGCTGTGGTAGAAATAGTCAAAAGGAACTTCTCAGATTCTGCAGCATTGCGATGGGGTCGGCATCCGAACTTGAATACCAACTCATCTTATCAAAAGACATAGGTTTTATAAAAACGCACGATTACAAAGACACAAATGAGAAACTCCTAACTCTGAAAAAAATGCTAAATGCTTTTATGAAATACCTAAGAACCCAAACCCCTAATACCTAACACCCTAATTATGAAAATAGAAGCGAACGATCCAGCGGTTGAATTTCATGATCTTACCGTATCATACCACAAGAAACCTGTATTGTGGAATATTGATATGACATTACCGAAAGGCGCTCTTATTGGTATTATTGGACCCAACGGTGCAGGTAAATCCACACTGATCAAAGCGGCCATGGGCCTTTTGCCTTTGGGTTCTGGCTATGTAGAAATGTTCGGTTCGTCTTTGGATAAGGTGCGGGACAAAGTAAGCTATGTACCGCAACGTGAAACCGTAGACTGGGACTTCCCTACCTCGGTGCTTGATGTGGTATTAATGGGGCGCTATGCGAAACTAGGCCTATTGTCTCGTCCGAGAAAAGCCGACAAAGAAATGGCCATGAACTGTCTGCGCAAAGTGGGCATGGAAAACTACACCGATCGGCAAATCTCACAACTCTCTGGTGGACAGCAACAACGGGTGTTTTTAGCAAGAGCACTAGCACAAGAAGCGGATCTCTATTTTATGGACGAACCTTTTGCAGGAGTAGATGCCGCTACAGAATCGGCCATTTTGGGCATCATGCAAGAAATGACCGCCCAAGGTAAAACCGTAATTGTAGTGCACCACGATTTACAGTCTGCTGCCGAATTTTTCGATTGGATTGTATTACTGAATATGCGTTTGGTGGCCTCTGGCCCTATCGATAAAGTATTCACCAACGAAATGCTTCAAGAAACTTACGGAGGTAAACTTACCGTATTGGCTGAAGTAGGTGAACTGGTGAAAAAACGTCAAATCCCTAGTAGAGAGAAGTACTGATATG
>CAXBPM010000742.1:0-1604 GCA_963977345.1 uncultured Roseivirga sp. | reverse complement strand
TCAAGTCAAAAACACTCCCGAATTAGGCGGATTCTCCAGCTATTTCAAGCAGCACTTCATTCGAAAGTTCATGCTCGCCTTTAAAGCTTTTTACTGTTGGCTTAATCTTCAGCCGATTGGCCAAAGCTTCCTGTTCTTCCATTACGCCAGCAGAAAGGTATTGATCTTCGGTGCCATACACCCAATACACCTTTTTGCCTTTTAGCTTTTCGGTGCTTTCAAGCGGGGGTAAATCTGGAGGGAAAATACCCGCCCAAAGAATAAGTTTATCGAAATGAACATTGGTTTGAGTGGCGAAGCGCGAAATGGTAGCCGCTCCTTGTGAAAAGCCCAACAGATTCACCTGTACATTAGGTTTAAGTTGGCTTTTAATGGAGTTAAAAACCCGATCCAAATAGGTTAAATAATTCTCTATGTCGGAAAGTCGATCTTCCTTGGTCATCCATGTAGCTCCCACCCTTCCGGTAAAACCTTCTAAATAGTAACGAGAAAGGCCTTCGGGTGCCACTACTAAAGTTTTTCCATCGTTCAATGCTTCAAACTTTCGAATAAAATATTTTGCCAATTGACCGTGTCCGTGACACACAAACCAGAGCTGTTCAATATCTTCTGAAACCTGACCTAAAGTGTGAAATCTGGCGCTGTACTCAAAGCTTATCTTGTGCTCCATTTATGAATTGAGGTCTTTGTTCGAAAACTTAAAAGGAAGGAAGTTGTCAATCGAATCCGATTCGTAAACACTACCATCAGCATCAGGTAAATAGACTTTAATGCTCTGCTCCTGATTGTTCTCGTATTCGCTCATTACTTGACGGCAGCTTCCGCAAGGAGTGGCCATTTTAAACTGCTCTTGATTAGCGGGTTTGGCTACTATAGCTACCTTCATAATCTGACAGTCTGGGTATTGAGATTTCGCAGAAAAGAATGCTACTCGTTCGGCACAGAGGCCAGCAGGGTAACAGGCATTCTCTTGATTATTCCCCGAAATGGTTTTTCCATTGTCCAAAAGTAAGGCCGCCCCCACTTGAAAATTCGAGTAAGGTGAATAAGCATTGAGTGCCGCTTTTTTTGCCGCTTCGATCAGTTCAAGCGTAACTTGATCTAGTTCATTCGCTTCGTATTGGGTAAGCGATACTTCCTTTACTATTCTTTTCGCCATTCAATTATGCCTTATTATGAGTTTGGAAGATACGAATCTTTTTATTCGATGGTTTTATACGCCAAGATGATTCAGGATTTGTGAGAATATATTTGGGCGGCACAAAAAAATTTGACAGCTTGACGGCCAAACAAAAAAGATCTATGAATCGCATATTAATTCTTGGGGCTGGACGCTCAGCTACTTCATTAATCAACTACTTATTGTCTGCTGCCGAAGAAAATGATTGGCATGTAACCGTTGCTGATTACGCGCTTCAGCTGGCGGAAGACAAAGTGAAAAACAGCAAAAGAGGCAGTGCAATTGCCTTCAATGTTAGGGAAGAACAAGAAAGAATTAAAGTGATATCGGATGCTGACGTGGTAATTTCAATGTTACCCGCTTCTTTCCACGCTATAGTAGCAGAAACCTGCTTAGAATTAGGCAAACACCTGCTTACCGCCTC
>CAXBPM010000741.1:0-1618 GCA_963977345.1 uncultured Roseivirga sp. | reverse complement strand
GAATTATAGCTTTGCATCAGAAATATTCTGCTTTGGGTTACCCTGTAATTGCAGTTCAACCCAACAACCCAACAATTTCTACCGGGGATTCTTACTCCAAGATGAAAGAAAGGGCCAACGACAAGGAGTTTCCCTATCCTTATTTAATGGACACTGATAGTCAGGAAACCACTGCGGCCTATGGCGCAACAAACACGCCTCAAGTATATGTTCTGAATAAGGAAGGAAATGAATTTAGAGTAGCCTATATCGGAGCAATAGACAATAACAGCAGAAACCCTGAGGCAGCCACCAAGCGATATGTAGAAAGCGCTGTAGATGCCCTTTTAAATGGGCAAAGCATAGAAACCAATAGCACCAAAGCAATTGGCTGCACGATTAAATAGAAGAATACAAAATACGATTTGTTAAGACAGTCGACAGCCGCTTAATTTTATAATACCTGTTTGTGGTTTGATCCTAGCATTTTCAGAATGTCGTCCAGGTATTCTCGGGTGTTAGAAAGTCTAGGTACCTTGTTCTGACCACCCAGCTTCCCTCTCCCCTTCATCCATTTATAAAAAGTGCCTACTTCGGCCTTATGAACTATTGGGCTGGTCAAAGCCATGTCTCTATAACGCTTGGCATCATAGTCTGAATTGATTTCGCGAAGCGTTTCATCCAAAAATCTTGTGAAGTCTTCGAGGTTATCGGGTTCTTTTTCAAATTCAACCACCCATTCATGGGCAGCCTTTTCATCTTGACTAAAGTATTTTGGAGCTGCGGTAAAGTTGTTAATCAATGCGCCTGTTTTTTCTGAAGCCGTAGCAATTGCCCTTTCTGCGTTTTCCACGACCAACTCTTCTCCAAAGGCATTTATATAGTGCTTTGTTCTTCCTGAAATTCGAATTCTATAAGGTGAAACGGATGTAAACAGGACTGTATCTCCTATTTTGTACCTCCATAAACCAGCATTCGTAGAAATGAGCAACGCATAGTTTTCTCCTTCTTCCACTTCTCCTAATCCGATTACCTTGGGCGAATCTTTGTGTATTTCGGCAAAAGGAATGAATTCGTAGAAAATGCCATAATCCAGCATGAGCAACATATCGTCAGACCCCATTTCATCCTGAATGCCGAAAAAGCCCTCAGAAGCATTATAGGTTTCCATATAATGCATTCCGCTGGAAGGAATCATCTTCTGAAAAATGTTTTTGTAAGGGCCAAAAGCCACCGCTCCGTGAAAGAACACTTCTAGGTTTGGCCAAACGTCATGAATATTATCGGTTCCTTTAAGCTCCATGATTTTCTGAAGCAGAATAATCGTCCATGTAGGTACGCCCGAAATACTCGTTACATTCTCGTCCATGGTGGTTTTGGCCATGATCTCGATTTTAGACTCCCACTCATCCATTAAGGCAATGTCCAGCGCAGGTGTACGAACAAACCTAGTCCAGTAGGGAAGGTTAGACATGATTACTGCCGAAACATCACCATAAAACGATTCTTGACTGGTGTCGAATTGATTCATCTGCTGGCTTCCACCAATGGTGAGCCCCTTGCCATCGAACATCCGCGTTTCGGGATTATTATTGCAGTAGATAGAAAGCATGTCCTTGCCTCCTTTAAAGTGGCATTC
>CAXBPM010000740.1:0-1634 GCA_963977345.1 uncultured Roseivirga sp. | reverse complement strand
ACTTCCACCGTAGTTTCTAAGCAATCGGCAATAAAAGCAGGAGAATAGGCCAATACCTTTTTGATTCCTTTTTTAGGAAGGTCTTTTAAAATTTCATCAGTGTAAGGCTTAATCCATGGATCTTTACCCAGTCTAGATTGAAAACTAATAGTATACTGATCTTCGCTTAAGCCCAGTTTTTCAGCCAATAGGCGTGATGTGTAAAAGCACTGCGCTCTATAGCAGTAGCGGTTCTTTTCATGAAATTTATTACAACAGCTGCCTAACTGACACTGATTTCCATCAGATCCTTTTTTGATTTGGCGTTCGGGCAAACCGTGGTAACTGAAAACCACATGGTCGTAATCTGTAGTTTCCATCAACCTAAGTCCATTTTCGGCAAAGGCTTGAATGAACTTAGGGTGGTCCATAAACTGGTTGATATAGCTCATGGAAGGAATCACCTGCCATTTGTTCACCACATCATTTACTTCTTGCACCGCAGAACCCGTAGAAGCGGAGGCATACTGAGGAAACAATGGAATGACGATAATTCGGCTTACGCTGGCAGCTTTTAGTTCGTTTAATGCCTCTTCAATACTTGGGCTTTGATAGCGCATACCCAAGGCTACTTTGTAATTCGAGCCGAGTAATTCTTGCAAAGAATCGCGAACATCGTATCCGTAAAACTTCAATGGACTTCCTCTTTCAACCCAAAGTTTGGCATATTCTTTTGCTGACTTAGGGGCTCTTAAAGGCGCAATAATGCCCTGAACTAAGAAAAATCTAGAAAGAAAAGGAATGTCAATTACTCTTCCATCCATTAAGAACTGGCGTAAGTATTTGCGAACGTCTGACGTGGAGGGACTATCTGGAGTGCCTAGATTAACGAGTAAGACACCGATTTTTTCTTTTTGCATGGTTGGAATTTAGCCTTGATAAACCGAATGCAAAGATATTTGTTTTAAGGTGCTAGGCCAATTGATCTTTGTCAATAGAAAATAAAAAAGCACTATCGGTTAAGATAGTGCCTCATCTATATCGTTCAAACCTGTTGTTTTATTCTCTATTGGACTCCTCTTCCTTTAGAGAGATATTTGAGCGACCTTATTTATAGGTAGATTTATTAGAAAACAAGGCTTTTGGTATTTACCCTTACCTATGCCTAAAAAATAAATCATTAATTAGTGACTCAATAAAGAGCACATCGTGTTAACGAATCAAACCCTTTTGGGTTTTAGGTATATGCCTTTACAGCTCGCTTTTTTTTTAACCTTAAAAAAAACCCAAAATGGCCATGAAAACAATCAAACTTCAATTCAAAAATGCTGAGGGTTTTCTGCTTTCTGCAAAACTCGAACAGCCTGTAGATAAGAAACCAGTGGCGTATGCTTTGTTTGCCCATTGCTTTACTTGTTCCAAAAATCTAATCGCAGTTACAAACATCAGTAGAGCATTAACCTCGAAAGGAATTGCCGTTTTAAGGTTTGATTTCACAGGTTTAGGTGAAAGTGAGGGTGATTTTGCAGACACTAATTTTTCTGGAAATATTCAAGACCTTATTGTTGCTGCGGAATACTTGACTGAAAATTACGAAGCGCCAAGTATTCTGATTGGCCATTCCTTGGGTGGTGCTGCGGTATTGATGGCCGCTA
>CAXBPM010000739.1:0-1635 GCA_963977345.1 uncultured Roseivirga sp. | reverse complement strand
GATAAAGTTCTAGAAGGTTTTTAGGACGTTGATCTTCAATTTCTGCGGGAACACCTTTTGGGTAATGCGCAATCCAGGGGAAAGTACTCATGAATTAAAATTTGGCTATCATCAAATATAAGAGAAATGATTTATTGCTCACAAAAGCTCAAGTTCAATTTTAGTAGAAACTAACCAATGGCCGTTTTCTGACATAAACCACATCCAGAACCTAAGTTAACATGATGTAAAATAAACCGAATGTTGATATTTAATTATTCAATAGAAAAACATAACTTTTAAGCCTTATTCAATTTGCATTTTTATACTTACAATGAGTATGTTTTATCACTACATTGTTTTAAGTCTATTACTTTCCATTAAACTGTTCAACACATATGAACCAAAACAATCACCCTCTGAAAAATCTACAAGTACTTCTCAGCTCATGCTTGATCATAACAATTATTATCATGGGTTGTCAATCACCAAGATCAGAAGGAACAAACCCTTCACTAGCTCAATTGGTAGTTACAGACAGTTTGGTATTACAGCTTGACGCTAAAACCGCCTATAAAACAGAAGACAATATTGACTACTTCACCGAAGGCGGTGAGGAATACTTAGCCAAGTTCAACAGACCAGATCAATCCATAAAAATCTTTTCGATCACCTCAGGAAAAACGATCAAGACAATCAACCTATCCAATACAGGCCCTAATGCACTAATTGGAATGGGCGGTGTTCCCAACAATTTCAAAATGATTTCCATGGATTCCATAATGATTTATTCAGCCATGCAAGCCAAGGTTTCCCTCATCAACTCGAAAGCTGAAATTCTGGATAAATGGAGTGTAATTACCAGCAGAGACGAACCGAAATACCCTACTTTCGATGGAGACACATTTTCCAACATGATTATTAACAAGAATAGTATTCTTTTGATCGGCTCCCTTTCAATGTACAACGATGGTGAACCTCCTATCTTAATGCTTGACAGATCCCATAAAGAAGAAGGTCAAAAACACATTCCAGAAAATTTAGAGATATACAACCAATTCCCAGACAGAATAATGGTAGGGTCACGTGACTTCTTTAAGTCCAGCAACACCGTAAATAATAAAGTAGAGATTGTAGTAAGTTTTGCACTTGATGATCGGGTGATGATCCTTGATAAAAACTTAAAAACCAGCTACATAAACCTCAAAAACCCAAAGCTTGGAGAATTAAAACCTTACGGCAAGCCACTCACTATGGACGAATATTATTCAGATCGATACACTGACTTTCTTTTAACTGCCGGAAGGTACGAAGCCATTATTTTCGACCCCTCTAGAAAAGTCTATTACAGGTTAGCTTTTTTACCAAGAACAATCAGTGAGGTCAAACAAGGGCACAAAAGCCCAGATTACTCCATTATGGTGTATAATGAAGGATTCAAGCCAAAAGCAGAGTACACTTTTAGTTTAGCCGATTATAACCCTCGAATGATTTTCGTTTCAAAAAAAGGGCTAAACATTATGAAACAAGGCCAGGATGAAGACTATATTACGTTCCATACATTCACAGCAAAGACTAAATAACACTCCCCTTAAAAACAGAAAGGAGGCTAACAAACAAGCCTCCTTTCAAACTAAGAAAAACAACTGAATAGGT
>CAXBPM010000738.1:0-1659 GCA_963977345.1 uncultured Roseivirga sp. | reverse complement strand
TTTTTCATTAACTCATTAAACCCTTCTTTCCTTATCTCATTAATATGAACAAGCGTTTTTTCTGCATCGATGCCCATACTTGCGGCAATCCAGTAAGACTGGTAGCTGGGGGCGGTCCAATATTAGACGGTGCCAATATGAGTGAAAAGCGACAGCATTTCCTCAGAGAATTCGACTGGATTCGAAAGGGATTGATGTTCGAACCGCGTGGACATGATATGATGTCGGGGAGTATTCTTTATCCGCCATCAGATCCTGCAAACGACATAGGAGTATTGTTCATCGAAACCAGTGGTTGTTTACCCATGTGCGGTCATGGCACCATCGGCACCGTGACAATTATGATTGAAGAAGGCTTGGTTCAACCCAAAATCCCTGGGCACTTGAGGCTAGAAACACCCGCGGGAATAGTGAAAATCGAATATCAGCAAGAAGGGAAAAGAGTAACTTCGGTAAAACTCACAAACGTGCCCGCTTATTTGGCAAAGGAGAATATCGAAGTTGAATGCCCTGATTTAGGAATACTTAAAGTGGATGTAGCCTATGGAGGAAACTATTACGCCATTGTCGACCCTCAAGAAAATTACCGAGACATGGCTGATTACACCGCCATGCAACTGATTGGTTGGAGTTTGAAGATAAGAGAACGCATCAATGCCGAACACAGCTTCAGTCACCCTGAAAACGACACCATTGGCGGTTTAAGTCATGTACTTTGGACAGGGGCACCGCTTCAACCCAATTCTACGGCAAGAAATGCGGTATTCTATGGAGATAAAGCCATCGACCGATCTCCTTGTGGTACAGGCACTTCGGCACGAATGGCGCAATGGGCGGCCAAAGGAAAACTTAAAAAGGGAGATCAATTCGTTCACGAAAGTATTATTGGCAGTCAGTTTACTGGAAAAGTCGAAGATGTAGTTAAATTAGGCGCGTATTCGGGTATTATTCCAAGCATTGAAGGCTGGGCCAGAATTACGGGGTACAATACAATAGTAATTGATGACGATGATCCATACGCCTATGGTTTTCAGGTGATTTAGAAGATGGAAACGAAAAAAGTAATTGTGATTGGTGCTGGCATTGTGGGCCTGAGCACTGCCTATTTCCTTCGTAAACAAGGAGTAGATGTCACCGTAATCGACAATACCGATGGCAGTAATAACTGTTCTACAGGGAATGCTGGATACGTTGCGCCTAGCCACCTCATTCCGCTTGCTTCACCCGGCATTATCAGTCAAGGTATAAAATGGATGTTTAACCCCGAGAGCCCATTTTATATCAAACCCCGTCTCAACCGGGATCTTATTAAATGGGGCTTACTCTTTAAAAAATCAGCAACGGCCATTAAATCACAAGGTGCTGCTCAAGTGCTTTATGACCTTACCGTACAAAGTCAAAACCTCTATGAGAAAATCATGGAGGAAGAAAACATTGAAGCGGGTTATAGAAAGTCTGGGCTCTTGATGATTTGCAAGACAGAAAGTACCCTTCAGCACGAAATTGAATTGGTTGAACTGGCAAAATCTTTTGGCTTAAATGCCGAAGTCTTGAGCCGTACAGAAACCGAGGCCATGGAACCAAGCGTGCAGTACAATATGGCTGGTTCGGTTTATTTTGGTTGCGATGCGTGGATGACTCCGAACGTTTTCATGCGTG
>CAXBPM010000737.1:0-1661 GCA_963977345.1 uncultured Roseivirga sp. | reverse complement strand
TCGTTTAGCGCCTTAGCTGTTGTCGTTTTTCTCACTTGGATTTTCTCTAGCCCAAACGAGAGAGCGGAAGACTTTTCGGGGCAAGTTAAAGTTGCTTTAAGGGCTGTGGGAAATCAACTACTGCTTTCCAATCAAGACTCAACTTCATTGGTATTGCCTGTCATTGAATTAGACGAATCGAAGTATCAACTCTCATTTCAGAATGAACTTTCATTGACGCCAGATCACTTAGTGTCCGCGATTGAAGAAAGCTTTCAAACTTCGGGGCTTCCTAATTATTACCGTGTTGAACTTATTCAAAGCTCAGACCAAGAAGTAGCATACAGTTATGAGATGAAGTTTGACCGTAAAAACAGTATCATCCCTTGTTTTGGAAGGGTCTTGCCAAAAGCGGCTTATACGGTACAAGTGAGGTTTACGGAAATGGAATCTTCTTTTCTGAACCAAAAGGCACTTCTGATAGCCCCAGCTATCGCCTCATTACTACTCTTTGTATTTCCTTTTTATAAAAGAAAACAGCCTGTAGTGGTGAAAGAAATTCACCAAGAATCTTCTGCCCTTGGTATGTTTGATTTTTACCCAGCACAGAATAAGCTGATGAAGGGCGACTTGGATATCAGCCTCAGCAAAAAGGAATGTGAGCTGTTGGAGATTTTTTCTAGCAAGCCCAATCAAATAATTACACGAGATGAACTCACAAAAAGGGTTTGGGAAGACAATGGTGTTTTTGTTGGACGGAGTTTGGATACGTTTATTTCAAAACTCCGCAAGATCTTAAAAGCGGATAAGTCCATCCAGTTGACCAATGTGCATGGTGTAGGCTATAAGTTGGAGGTAGGTAAGTGATAAAGTGATACGTTTAAATAGTAACACCTCCCGACTTTTTATCCATTCCATTAATAAGTTGTGTCAACCTATTTCAGGACGTGACAAATGCTGTGAAGGTTAATAGTGGAGGAAGATTGTTTGCACGAACACTCCTCCTTGGCGAAGGAGGTTGGGAGGATTGGGATTAAATAGCTACTAGTTCAAGCGTCTAGCTTGGCCTTTTATGCTAGGTTGGTTTATAGCATGGGGCATAGGTCACTGGCGTTAACTCATATGACTCCAGAACTTATCCATTTCGGATGATTTGTAAGAATTAATTAGCATTCTAAAGTCATCTGATAATTCCAATTTGAGGAAATCGTCTGCTAAATCAGGTCTATATGACCAAATCCAAGATAACTCCTCTTCTCTCAGGGGCGGTTTATTATCTGGGCAGAATTCGATATAGTTTTCGCAAACACCAATTGTGTTTATAAACAATACACTAATCGCTGAAACTCTTTCATCAAAATCATCAAGATCAACAACTTCCTTCCACGAAACCTCTTTGGGTATGGATCCCATTATTTGATCTAATTCACTTTTCATTTTCTAATAATGAAGCTTAACAATTGGTTAAATACGCCTTTGTTTTACTCCTCTTATATTTTCCTTCAATCTAATGATTTTTGTATTCCAACACCTCCCTAACCTTCCTCGAGGAGGGAATGCTTCGGTTTTTAATAATCGCTGGATGTTCCTAGCTTGAGTTTGCTGGCGGAGCTTAAAAATAATGCTGAACCATTCCCCTCTAATAAGAGGGGCTAGGGGAGTGTCGGAGAATGGTCTTTTAT
>CAXBPM010000736.1:0-1664 GCA_963977345.1 uncultured Roseivirga sp. | reverse complement strand
GCAATTGGAATGGCCTTTTTTTGAATTGGTGTAGGTGCGGTATACCCGAGATCATCTATGGCATTGAGAAACTGACGACTCAATTTTAATTCTTCGAATGAAATGTTTTCTTCGGCCATAAATTGCGGAGGAGTTATTTGGTAATAACTTGCAATTACGTTAACCCATGACACAATAAAAAACACTAGCATGTCTTCAATACTGATTCTCAACGGAAAGTTGATCAACGAAAACAATATTTTCGAAGCCGACATCTTTATAGAAAACGGTTTTATTCAAAAAATTGACAAGGATCTTCAGCACCTAAGTGCCGATGAAGTAATTGACGCCAGCGGCCAGTATGTATTACCAGGGCTGATTGATGACCAAGTTCATTTCAGAGAACCCGGCCTTACCCATAAGGCAGAAATTTATACTGAATCAAGGGCAGCTGTAGCTGGTGGCATCACTTCCTTTATGGAAATGCCCAACACAGTACCCAACACCTTGACTCAAAAATTGCTCGAAGACAAATATCAAATTGCGGCCAAAAACAGTTTGGCCAATTACTCCTTCTTTATGGGGGCGTCAAACGACAACTTGGACGAGGTACTCAAAACTGACCCTAGAAAAGTCTGCGGTGTAAAAGTATTTATGGGTTCTTCTACTGGAAATATGTTGGTAGATAATCAGAAGACGCTGGAAAACATATTTGAAAACTCTCCAACGCTTATTGCAACCCATTGTGAATCTGAAGAAATCATTCAGGCCAACATCGCTAAAGCCAAAGCTCAATATGGAGAAGACGTTCCGATGAGTGAGCATCCAATCATCAGAAGTGCAGAAGCTTGTTATGCATCTTCCTCTTTTGCTGTTGACTTGGCTAAAAAGAAAGGCGCGAGGCTTCATATCCTACATATTTCCACTGCTAAGGAACTTGAGCTCTTCAGAAATGACATTCCTCTAAAAGAGAAGAAAATTACGGCAGAGGCCTGTGTCCATCATCTCTGGTTTTCGGATCAGGACTATGCTGAAAAAGGATCATTCATTAAATGGAACCCCGCTGTCAAAGCGGCTTCGGATCGTGATGCCATTTTAAAGGGAGTGATAGATAATAGAATTGATGTCATCGCTACAGACCATGCGCCTCATACTTTAGAGGAAAAAGAAAATAGTTATTTCAAAGCTCCGTCAGGAGGTCCATTGGTGCAACATTCTTTAGTGGCATTGCTAGACCTCTATCACCAGGGTAAAATCAGTTTAGAGAAGATTGTAGAAAAAACCTCTCATGCTGTTTCAGACCTATTCGACATTGATAAAAGAGGTTATTTAAGGGAGGGATACCATGCAGACATTGCCATTGTAAACTTAAATACCCCATGGCAAGTAAGCCGAAACAATGTACTGTCAAAATGCGGCTGGTCTCCATTTGAAGGACATCAATTCAAGTCTAGCGTCACTAACACCATTGTTTCAGGTAAAAGAGTGTTCTCTAATGGAGAAGTGCTGAATATAGGCTCTGGAAATAGATTAGAATTTGATCGATAAAATGAGTTCAGAGTATTTGCAAATTCAAACCGAACCCTTACATTTGCAAACCCAATTAAATGGTGGTTGTAGCTCAGTTGGTTAGAGCATCGGTTTGTGGTACCGAGGGTCGTGGGTTCGAGTCCCATCTTCCACCC
>CAXBPM010000735.1:0-1664 GCA_963977345.1 uncultured Roseivirga sp. | reverse complement strand
CCGCTAGGGGAAGAATTTTTAGCTTACATGGATACTGCCATTACCAAGGCACAAGCCATGGTGGATATTGATAAGGATAATATTGAGGCTAATTTCTTTTTAGCAGGCTCATATGGTTTTCAAGGTAGATATCATTCAGAGAAAAAAAACTGGGGAAGGGCAACGAACGCAGGAAGGTTGGCGCTGAAATATTTAGAGCGAACGCACGGCAATGAAAGCTTTAGTCCCGAAATTCTCTTTGGTGATGGCCTATTCAATTATTACTCGGTTTGGATAAGGGAGGAATACCCTCTGCTGAGGCCTGTCTTATTCTTCTTCCCAAAAGGAGATAAGAAATTAGGGGTTGAACAAATGCAAACGGTGGCGACTAATGCATTTTATACCAGGGTAGAGGCCATTTACTTTTTAATGCGAATCAAGGCATTTGAGTTGAACGAAACATTTGAGGCGCTGAGATGGGCAGAATACATGAATGAACAGTACCCGCAAAATCCATATTTCCATCGCTTTTACGCTCAAATGCTATACACGGCTGGGCAATTCCAAGATGCAGAGAAAGTTTCGTTGGAAATCATGAGCAGAATCAAGGCTGGCACCGTGGGCTATGAGGAAATGAGTGGCAGGTATGCCAGCTTCTTTTTGGCCGATATCAATAGAAAAAGAAATGAATGGGATAAAGCGGAGGCGTATTATCTCCAAACCATTGCCTATTCAAATGCCTTGGAATTGGAGGAATCTGGGTATCACATCTATTCCTTGCTTCATCTCTCAGAATATTATGTTCAAGAAAAACGATACGATGAAGCCTCACCTATGCTTGATAAAATAAGAGATAACACTAAGCGTAAGGAAGACACTAATAAAAAGGCCAGAGAACTAGAAAAGGAAATTAAGAAGAATAGAGAGTGAAACACTCCGTTTCAGTAATTTCATATTGTTTTTATTTCAATAAATGCTTAGTATACAGAATATTATTTCGTCAAATACTTAAAGATGGGTCAAAATATCAAACTTGATAAAATTGATAGAAAAATCTTAGAGATTCTTCAGTCAAATGCAAAAATCACCAATGCTCAACTCTCCAAAGAAATAGGGTTGTCGCCAGCACCAACCTTGGAGCGGGTGAAAAAATTAGAAGTTTCAGGAATCATCAAAAGTTATCATGCTAAGCTGGATACTGATAAAATTGGTCTTGGAGTCAGCACCTTTGTATATGCTACGCTTAAAGGGCACAACAGAGGAAATATTGATGTTTTCCTAGAAGAGATTAATAAAATAGATGAAGTTATCGAGTGTCATCACGTGACAGGCTCTGGCGATTTCGTGCTAAAAGTGATTGCAGCTGATATTGCAGCCTATCAAAAACTGATGTTGGAGAAAGTAAGTGATATATCTGTGGTCGATAACTTGCAGTCTATGGTCATACTCTCTACTTTTAAGGATAGCAAAGTAATGCCACTATCCGCTGGGGAGTAGCTCATAACTATATGTTTAAAGAGAAAAAGCAGATTTTAGATAAAAGCCAGATCGAACAGAAGATCAGGCGAATGGCCTACGAAATCTATGAGCAAAATCATGAGCTCAAAGAGATTATTTTGGTAGGAGTAGCCGAAAATGGGCTAAAAATTTCTTCAATGTTGAAAAGGGAAATAGAGGCTATTTCC
>CAXBPM010000734.1:0-1665 GCA_963977345.1 uncultured Roseivirga sp. | reverse complement strand
CTGTGAAAGAGCTTTTTACTGGGTCATTAAAATAAAAATGGTATTTTCTACATTGGTGAAACTATGAGTTGCACCAATGTTATTTGAATGTAGTACTCATGAATGAGTGAATACCCTACCCGCTTTTATGATTATTCAATATTTAGATTGTAACCGATTACTTTGTTTTTAAAAATCAGACCATTCTATTTAGTCATGTATCACTCTATAGATTCGAATCTCCCACTGAGTTAAAGACTTTTACCGACTTCCGATATTCCAGAATTCACGATTTGATGATCTCAAGCTTTAGTGACTTAAAACATAAATGCTTAATTTTCATTAGAAACTAATCCCTTAAAGCCATGAAAATCAGACACATCATCGGACTATTTTTATTTCTTAGTATTCTCAGTTGCGAACAGGAGGAAGAAGCCAATTGGCTCAAAGGAAATTTGCATACCCACACCTACTGGAGCGATGGCGATGGTTTTCCAGAAATGGTTTTGGATTGGTACAAAAGCAACGACTATCAGTTTATTGCACTTTCGGAACATAACATTATTGCCAGAACCAAAAAGTGGAAGAAGCTTCCGAAAAGCATGATTTATCAACAGGCTTTTGAAGATTACTTGAAGAAATACGGAGAAGATTGGGTGGAATATACGGAAGACAGCACGGGCATTAGTGTAAAACTTAAAACCGAATCTGAATACAAGCCATTATTTGAGGAGGAGGGTAAATTTGCCATTATTACGGCACAAGAAATTACAGATGGGTATGGCGGAAAACCATTGCATATGAACGCTACTAATGTTCAGGAGCTTATTCAGCCGAGGCACGGAAACAGCGTAGCCGAAACAATGCAAAACAATATTGATGCAGTTTTAGAACAAAGAGAAGCCACAGGAGAACCGATTATGCCCCATATTAACCATCCTAATTTTGGATGGGCCGTTACGGTGGATGACATGAAATCTCTTCGCGGAGAACGTTTCTTCGAAGTATTTAATGGCCACCCTCAAGTACATAATTATGGAGATTCAACCAGAATGGGCATGGAGGAAATGTGGGATCAAATCAATATTGCTTACCTCAACAGAAATCAGCCTATGATGTATGGCATTGCCACAGACGACAGTCATAATTACCATTTGTTTGGTGGGCAGTATAGCAATAGCGGCCGTGGCTGGGTAATGGTGAACAGCGAATCCCTTGACCCTAAATCCATTATTGAAACCATGGAGGCTGGAAACTTCTACGCTTCAACCGGAGTAACCTTGGCTTCCTTGGAGCAAGATGAAAATGAAATCGAATTGGAAATTAAGGCGGAAGCTGGCGTGAGCTATACCATCGAGTTTATTGGGGTAAGACGAGGAAGCGATAAAAGCGAAGTATTCGAAGCTGTGAATGGAACCGAAGCCTCTTTTGAATTGAACAAAGAAATGCTCTTCGTCAGGGCTAGAATCAGTTCTTCAAAAATTAAAGAAAATCCATTTCAAGAAGGTGATTATGAAATGGCTTGGACCCAGCCAATTTCGAACTGACAGAAAGGCTAATTTCTGCTTTCAAACAACACCAATCCCGAGGCGTTCTTCTCGTATTTAGCGATGTATGAGCCATTAAACTCTGCTGAAAAGTTGACATCGCCTCCACTTACATTTGTTGGCGTAGGGCTGCCTTCGG
>CAXBPM010000733.1:0-1669 GCA_963977345.1 uncultured Roseivirga sp. | reverse complement strand
GAGAGAAAAATAGGAGTGTTGTGACTTATATAGTGGGTAAATCCGAAGGTGATCTCCCCGTTTATTTTGTTAGGTATTCCGTGGGAAACGATGATGTGATTGAAATAGACAAAACTGCTTTAGTTAAAAAGAATGTAGAAGATTATTTTACAAGTATTAGAATTCAAAAACTAATAGAAAATTTCAGGAAATTTAACTTGTCATTGCTGGAAGTCGATAAGGATGGAAATCTTTTTATAAATCCCTTCCAGATAAATGAGCCTGCTGTTCTACTACGATTAGCAAAACCATCCAATAATAAAGAAATTAAGAAAGGATTTGTTTATAAGCACTATACAGACCGTTGGTATACTAGAAAGAACTCCAAAGGTGCTTAGTAATGCACTCATTTGTCCACTACGGTAACTGGTGCTTGCCTGTGGCGAGTACCTATTTTGTGATGCACTTTGAGTGCATCATTAAGAGTAACAGAAAGGCCAGCCCATACTGAAGTTTTGAGAGTAGATTTCTATGATCGCTGAATAACAGCAACAAAAATTGTATAAAACGTTAACTTTGAGTATGGATTTACAGACGAGAAAACTACATTTTATAGAAGAGGTGCTCGCCATAAATAGCGAGACGATTATCGATAAATTGGAATCTGTTCTTAAAAAAGAGCGAAAAAGTACTGACCCTGTCCTAAAGGAAAAACTTACCTCCAGAGCTTTAAAAGCCAACGAAGATATTAAGGAAGGTAGGGTGCATAGCCGACAAGAAGCAGAAGCCAAAATTAAGGGCCGTCTGGGCATATGAGAGTAATCTATACTGATCAGTCCATTGACAGCCTTGAGGAAGCGCTTGAGTTCGTTGTTGAAAAACAAAGACTCTCCCCTGAACAAGCTTCCAGTTTAAAAGACAGTCTGTTTGACAGAGCTGATAGTTTAGCGATAAATCCATTAAAAGGTCAACAAGAAGAATATCTAAAAGACTTGAAAGAAGGCCACAGAAGAATTATAGAAGGTCATTTTAAGATCATTTACAAGATTGAAAACGAAGCGGTTTATATCACAGATTTTTTCGATTCCAGACAGTCTCCTGCAAAAATGAAAGGGTAACCCCACTGGCGCTCACTTGGCCCACTGCGGTAACTGGTGCTCACTTTGAGTGAGTACCTATTTTGTTATGCATTTCAAGTGCATTGTTCGTAAAGATGAAGAAAGACCAGTCCGCACTAAATTGCGAACTAGGAAGCTTCAGAGGAATATAAACAGGTGGTAAGCAAAAAAGCAAAATCAACCCTGTTGTTTGATAGCTGTCAAAACCTCAAAGTATTGGCCAGACGTGATGTCCTTCATTTGAATAGCCTTTAAATCACTAGGCGGAAGGCCATACTTTAAATGGGCTTCCCATACATATTCAATAAACCATTCTGGTTCCTTTCCCCAGCGCATTTCGTCTAATCTTCTTTTTAAGAAGTCTTCTTTTTCAATACCTAAATAAATGGATTGGTCGATTAAGACATTGATATTGGCGTTGGCAAACACTAGAATACCCTCAATGATGACATAATCATAATGGTTTTTTGCTTGGGTGATGGCTGTGTGCCAAGCATTCCAGTCTATGGATTCTGGTAGTTCCCAGTTGGGTAGGCCTTTTACTTTAGGCAGTTGATCTTTTGGGAGTGCGT
>CAXBPM010000732.1:0-1692 GCA_963977345.1 uncultured Roseivirga sp. | reverse complement strand
CGGTGCTGATGGAAAAACAATACTAAATGGCAGTGTAAACCCTACCCCTTCTGACGGTGTAGATGGTGACTTCTTTGTCAATACTAATACTCTAGACCTATTTGGACCTAAAACC
Organism: uncultured Roseivirga sp.; assembly: GCA_963977345.1. Lineage (GTDB taxonomy): Bacteria > Bacteroidota > Bacteroidia > Cytophagales > Cyclobacteriaceae > Roseivirga. The sequence continues at coordinate 1,577 of CAXBPM010000732.1, read as the reverse complement.
GCTGGAAACTGGGGAAGCAGTATAACCTTATTAGGAAGTAGCCGACAAATTAATGACTCTGATAATAACACAGTTGTAACAACTGATCTTAACAATAGCAACGATAATATTATCCGTTTTAAAACGGATGGAAACGAAGTATTAAGAATCAATAATGAGACCTTAGAATTCACCAATGATTCGGAGTCTGTCTTTATCGGTGAAAATTCAGGTCTCACAAACACAGGAGACGATAATGTTGGTGTTGGTGTTGGGGCTTTAGAAGATAATACGTCTGGATCAAAGAATGTAGCCATAGGATATCAATCACTTAATCAAGTCACTTCAGGTAGCGGAAATGTTATGTTGGGCTATCGTGCAGGATTCAGTAATACAGGAAGCAACAAACTTTACATTGAAAATTCTCCCTCAAACGCTCCCTTGATTTATGGTGATTTTGATAACGATATTGTCAATTTTAATGGCAAGGTCAGTATTGGTTTAGAAAACCCCTCATCATTGTCTCATGAATTGTATGTTAATGGAAATGTAATTGCAAACTGGTATAGCTACACTTCTGACTCCCGATACAAAAAATCTGTCCTACCAATTAAAAACGCCTTATCTAATCTACTCAAGCTTGAAGGTAAAACCTATGACTGGAGAACTGCGGAATTCCCAGAGAAAAAATTCCGTGATACATCTCAAATAGGATTTTTAGCACAAGATGTACAGAAAATATTTCCCGAATTAGTAACCGAAGATTCTCAAGGCTATTTAAGCCTCAATTACGCTCAGCTTACACCCGTGTTAGTTGAAGCAATTAAAGAGCAGCAATCACAGATTGATGAGCTAAATGGTCAAGTAGAAACTCTAAAAGACAAACTCAACCAAATTTTGAGCATGTTGGAGAAAGGAGGTAAGAATGACAAATAACAAACTACTCATTCTTATCATTTTCACATCACTCTCTTATTCTTTGAATGCGCAGGTTTTTATCACTGGCACCAAAAGTAAGGTTGTAAGCCAAGGAAGTCCTTCAATAAGCATAAATGGATTAGATCTTTTGAATGAAGGCGAACTTCGTTTGGACGGAGGCGAAGTAATCATTCGTAACACTAAAGACACATACATTGAGGGCACTACCTCCCCCACCTTTCATGATCTTAAAATAAAAATATCAGGCGATTTGGTGATCGGCACTCACCTAACCGTCAACAATCAATTGATCCTTGAAGATGGAGAAGTTGACCTACAAGACTACAATCTATTTCTTCCAAAAAATGAAAGTAAGTTAATCGGTGAGAATTCTGACAATCGAGTTTTGAGTAGTGGCTCTGGAGAAATCATCAAATATTACACTATCCAGAATTTGAAAAATGAAAATGTCGGGAACCTTGGATTAACCTTTAATGACTTTGAAAATTCAGACACCCTACTGATTAAAAGAGGCCATTCAACATTACACATACCATTTGGAGAAAGCATTACAAGGTATTACAAAGTGAGTACAAAAAAGAGACCTTTAAATAAGCTTCACATAGGTCTTCAATATTTTGACGATGAGATTTTAGTGAGAGATCCTGACATGCAAGAGC
>CAXBPM010000731.1:0-1692 GCA_963977345.1 uncultured Roseivirga sp. | reverse complement strand
GATCATTGACAACCTTTTATGAGGCTACAGACCTTTCTGAAGAACAAAGAGGAACTCAAATTCCGATACGTGAGCTTTATGAGCTTTACGATTACGATCAAGGAACGGGTGTCAAGTCCCTTGCCCACCGCTTTTGTGCAGACTGTAGAAGAAGAGGCAATCTTGGAAAACCAAATTGGTGGCAATAGAGCACTTTGAATGAAGAGTAGTTTTTCAGTGTAGAGTTCTCAAAAGATGACTCTTCCAGTCTCAATTAGCTGAAAGAAACATGGTAAAGAGCAGAAGAATGAAAAAGGTAAACTACAAAATAGCAGCAAAATTTTGCTTGATAAGCTTGTTAGTTGTTTTATCTACTTCGTGCATTGAGGAAATTGATATAGCGTCTTTTACCTACGAAAAGTTATTGGTGGTAGATGCCAACATCTCTGATCAGGCAGAGGCACATGAAGTGCGTTTATTTTATACTTCCCAAATTGATAGAGATGTTAATGATGCTTCCAATGCTGCTGTGGGCGCAACTGTTTGGGTAGAAGATGACCTCGGTAATCGAACTAATTTTACTGAACAAAGTACTGGCTCTTATCTTTCTCCCGATACTTTTTTTGGAGAGGAAGGAAGAAGTTACACGCTGTTTATCACCACTAGTGAAGGGAGAAAATATCAATCATCAGTTGAGAAACTAGTGGCTGCTCCAGAAATCAGTGAGATTTATAATCGGTTTGCGATTAAACCGATTGGACAAAAAGCTACTTCCACACCCGGGATTCAATTTTTTATCGATGTAGAGGATGACAGTGGAAGTACCCAGTTTTATCGTTATGAATGGACTGATGCACATCAGGTTATAGTCCCTTATCTGAAAAAATATGAGGCAACCGCTATATATGGTATTTCGGATCCCATTTGGGTGATTGCTCCTTTTGATGAAGATGTTATTGAATGCTATAGAGAAAGTCGTTTCGATGAAGTGGTGCTTGCCAGCTCGACTGGTAGTAATGGAGAGTTGCGTGAGATACCGATTAGATTTTCAGAGGCCTCTGAATTCGATGTAACCACCATGTATTCGATTGAAATAACTCAGCGAGCGATTAGCGCTCAAGCATATAGCTACTATCGAAAGATAGAGCTATTCAATGAATCTAATGGCTCTTTGTTCGATAAACAGCAGGGGACCATTGTAGGTAACATTTCTTCAATGGATTCGCCAGACGAAAAAATATTAGGCTATTTTGAAGTCTCCGGGGCAAGTAGCAAAAGAGTCTTTTTAGAACCTTCTGAACTGGATGAAAAAGTAATGGAGTATGTAGTTAGAACTTGTGAAGAATTTGATGTCTTAGAATTTGAAGGAGACCTAAATTTCTTTTATAGAGGTATTGGTGTTCCAGAGATCTTATTGGGAGACGAACTGGTGAAACGTGCTTTTTATGAAGTTTATGATTATGATCCACTTAATGACACGAAGTTTCTAGCCCACCGCCTTTGTATAGACTGTAGAAAAAGAGGCAATCTTGGAAAGCCAAATTGGTGGCCATAGTCTATTCTATTTTTTAATGAAAGACTTTTAATGAGTCCGTATGCTTCTTAGCCTGCTAAAAGGTTCTTATACATAAATTCCAACTAAGCTTTCCAACCAATTGGTGTTAATTCTACACTTTCAATTAGAAAGTATTTTTAAGTGAATCAATTTCAAGA
>CAXBPM010000730.1:0-1694 GCA_963977345.1 uncultured Roseivirga sp. | reverse complement strand
TTCTGAAGCTCTCCTTCCATAGGAAGATAGATCACGTTCTCTTTGTTATAACCGAGGTTGATATTCTTTACATAAGAAATCTGTTTGTGAACGGTCATGCTACTGATGATCAAGAAAATGGAGATCAGAAATTGAAAAACCACCAAGCCTTTTCGTATCCCATTAGTCCACCCCGAAGAACGGAAACTACCTCGCAACACTTTGATTGGTGAAAAGGACGAAAGAAAAATGGAAGGGTAGCTGCCTGCCAAAACGCCCACCACCAAGGCTATTCCAATAATCAACAGCAGGTTATTCACATCTAAAAGGGAAAAGGCCATGGCCTTATCGGTAAAGTCATTGAGGGAGGGAAGCAAGAGCATAATCACCAAACCCGCCAGCAATGTGGAGGCTAAAGCCATAATTACAGATTCTCCCATAAACTGAGCTATCAGCTGACCTCGGGTAGAACCCACTGCTTTCTTTACGCCTACTTCTTTCGCTCTTTTTGAAGAACGTGCCGTAGCCAGGTTCATAAAATTGATACAGGCAATAACCAATATAAATACGGCCACATAGCCAAACAACCTCACATAGGTAATTCTTCCACCTGCTTGAATTCCATCTTTGTATCTTCCGTGCAGGTATTGTTCTCCTAAATTCTGAACAAAGAGGTCTATGACAGAACCCTCATTCTTCGTTTTTATAAAGTCTTTAATTTTTACGTTGAAGGCCTGAGCATCCACTCCTTCATGAAGTTTGACATAATCTCTAATGCCGTTATTTCCCCAATCTTCTAACCATTCGTTGTGGACAAGCCAAGGTTCAATGGGCAATACAAATTCAAAGTCGAGGGTTGAGTTGACAGGAGTGTCTTTAAATACACCTCCAATTTTATATTCACCCCAGCCGTTGATGCGAACCGTTTTATCTAAAACCGCGGTGGTTTTAAACATACGTTCTGCCAAGGATTCAGAAATGTAGGCGACATCTGGCGCGGTCAAGCTATTTTCTTGACTCCCTTCAATAAACGGAAAGTCGAAAACCTGGAAAAAGTCTTCGCTGGCCACCCTGCCTTGTGATTTATAGGATTGGTCGTTTACAATAAATAGACGCTCTTCTTCCCAGACCAGCTGAGTAATGTATTCCACTTCAGGCATTTCTGCCTTAAAAGCCTCCTTTAAAGGGCCTGGATTTGCAGTTGTAGTAAGTACATAGCCACCAGAATAGCGCTGATGTTCCATTACTTGATAGATTCGGTCTATGTCCTTATGAAAATGATCGACTGACTTTTCGTCTTGAATATAAAGGAACAGCATTAGGCTTGTGGCAATGCCCACTGTTAGCCCTGAAATGTTTAAAATAGCATAGCCGCGTTCTTTCCAAAAGACACGCAGCGCGGTGATGAAGATGTTCTTGACCATGGTTTTGTTGATTTGAGTTACTAATGAGACGGAGTTATGTGTATTTCATTACTCCATAGATGCCAAAAAGTAACAAGGGTTGCACGTATTGGTGCTTTTGGAGGCCTCAAAGCACTGATTTATAAGGAGAAGTAGAAATACATTTATTTTTTCACAAAACGCATTGCATATTTCAAGGCCTTGTTTAAATTTGCACTCCAATTCGCCACAAGGGCGGAAAACAAGTACTGAAATAAGCGAGAGTAGCTCAGCTGGTAGAGCACGACCTTGCCAAGGTCGGGGTCGCGGGTT
>CAXBPM010000729.1:0-1706 GCA_963977345.1 uncultured Roseivirga sp. | reverse complement strand
TACCAATCGGCCAAGAATGTCATGTACTCAATACCTGACTTCATGGTTGAAGGCTGCAATTCACCTTTGATGCAGTAGGAAGCAAAAATATTTCCCATGGTAGAATCTTCCCAACCCGGAACAATGATTGGAATGTTCTTTTTGGCTGCTGCTAACATCCAGCTGTTGGCTGGATCGATTTCGTAAAATTGTTCTAAGTCGCCAGAAAGCAACATTTTGTACATGTACTCATGTGGTAAAAACCGCTCTCCCGCTTCTTCGGCACCTTTCCATTGCTTAAAGATTTTAGACTGTAAACGTCTAAATGCTTCTTCTTCTGGAATACATGTGTCGGTAACACGGTTCAAGCCTTGCTCTAATAAGTCCCACTCGTCCTGTGGAGTTAGATCTCTATAATTCGGAACCCTTTTGTAATGCGAGTGCGCTACTAGGTTCATAATGTCTTCTTCCAGATTGGCACCTGTACATGAAATAATGGCCACCTTATCTTGACGAATCATTTCAGCAAACGATTTACCTAATTCCGCAGTACTCATTGCGCCAGCAAGTGTCACCATCATTTTTCCGCCTTCGGCCAAATGGGTATTGTAGCCTTTGGCGGCATCTACCAAGCTGGCAGCGTTAAAATGGAGGTAATGCTTTTCAATAAAATCGGATATCGGTTTCTGAGACATATTCATTTAATTTTTTAACGGTTCTAAGTAGACTCAAATCGGTCATGGAACGGTCTGCAATTTGCTAAAATTCACTGACTATTTCATATTGAAAGCCCATTCTCTGCTGGGCCTATAAACTCGGTTTGTATTACAAGCTCTGAAAAAGAAGTATGGAAAGCAAAATAGCCTTACAAGCGATTTATTCTCAATTAATTAGCCATGAACACAAAACAGCCATTCAAAAGCAAAAGGGCATTAGAAAGTGCGAGCTGATTTTTTTTTGCTTTATGAATTAACATTTGATTGGCAAGCTTTCTTTTAAAAGTTTAGAAATTTCTAATATTGCAGCTTTCGAATTTAGTAAAACCGGTAGATGAAAAGTTATTTCGACCTTATTGACCAGACCTTTGATTTTCCAACAGAAGAGTTTAAGGTAAATGGTAAGTACTTAGAGTTTCATGATGTTCCATTGAAGGACATTATTAAAGAACACGGAACGCCCCTGAGGCTGACTTATCTCCCCAAGATTTCGGAAAACATACAGAAAGCCAGAAAATGGTTCGAAAACTCAATCAAGAAGCATAAATACCAAGGAGATTATACTTATTGCTACTGCACCAAGTCATCTCATTTTAGCTTCGTATTGGACGAAACGATCAAAAATGGCTGCCAATTAGAAACTTCTTCAGCCTTCGATATCCCTATCATAAGAAGTCTTCATGCGAAAGGGAAAATTGACAAAGACATTCTAATTATATGCAACGGTTTTAAGCGACCGCTTTACACACAGTATATTTCTGAGTTGATCAATGACGGGTTTACCAATTGTATGCCGGTTTTGGACAACATGAATGAGCTAGATGTGTACAAGGATTTGATCGAAGATGATTTCCAAGTGGCGCTTCGTGTAGCAGCCGATGAAGAACCTAATTTTGAGTTCTATACCTCGCGCTTGGGAATTCGCTATGGCGACATTACCGATTACTACAAGGAGCACATTGAAGGTAGCCGTGCTACATTAAAAATGCTTCACTTTTTTATCAATACAGG
>CAXBPM010000728.1:0-1712 GCA_963977345.1 uncultured Roseivirga sp. | reverse complement strand
GGCAGTCCAAAACTGATGACCGCATGCATGGTTTTGATCAACTCATTCCCCCATTTCACACTCACCATATAGGCTGGCATTCCGCTAAACATGGAGTTGGTCCAAAGGCCTTCTTCACCTGTTTCGGCACGATAATCCAAAATTTCTTTTGCGCCACCTTCCCATTGTAAAATGTCGCCTTGGGTTAAAGCTTTGCTTTCGAAAAAAACAGGTTTGAAAAGGATGAGGGTAAGTACTAAGAAAATAGCTATCGCAACAATGTGAGGCAATATGTCCTTCTTAAAATCGACTTTAATCATGTTTGGGAATGTTATGAAGGCACCAATATCTTCATATCAAATGTATTTAAAAAGGTGAAATGTTTTTTTTGGGTTTTTCAATGCGAATTCATTCTTCGTGCTGACGATAATTTTTATATTTTTGCAGTCAATTACAATTGAGAATATGTTTGATAATTTAAGTGGTAAGCTGGATCAGGCGTTCAAAACGCTAAAGGGACAAGGAACAATAACCGAGATTAACGTTGCGGCAACGGTAAAGGAAATCAGAAGGGCTTTAATCTCTGCTGATGTTAACTTTAAAGTAGCCAAGGATGTAACGGATAGGATCAGGGAGCAAGCCCTTGGACGTGATGTTTTGATTTCTGTTAAACCAGGCCAACTTTTAGTGAAGATTGTAAGCGAAGAGCTTACCAAGATGATGGGGGGCGAAAAAGCCGACTTTAATACAAAAGGCGACCCTGCTGTGATCTTGATTTCTGGACTTCAAGGTTCGGGTAAAACCACTTTCTCTGGTAAACTGGCCAACATGCTTAAAAAGCAAGGCCGTCAGGTATTGCTAACCGCTTGTGATATTTACAGACCTGCTGCGATTGACCAATTGAAAGTATTGGGAGAGCAAGTAGGAGTGGAGGTATATGCCGAGCCAGAGAATAAGAATGCCCTTCAAATTGCCAACAACGCGATCAAACACGCTAAGGCAACGGGTAAGAAAATTGTAATTGTGGATACTGCTGGACGTTTGGCGGTAGACGAACAAATGATGAATGAAATTGAGGAGCTTAAAAGAGCCCTTAATCCTACCGAAACTTTGTTTGTTGTCGATGCGATGACAGGACAGGATGCGGTAAATACAGCCAAAACCTTTAACGAACGCCTCGATTTTGACGGTGTTGTGCTTACCAAATTAGATGGTGATACCCGTGGTGGAGCTGCCCTTTCTATAAGAACAGTGGTGGAGAAACCAATCAAGTTCATGTCTACTGGAGAGAAGATGGATGCCATCGATCTTTTCTATCCTGAAAGGATGGCCAGCAGAATTCTTGGTATGGGTGATGTGGTGTCTTTGGTTGAAAAGGCACAAGAAAACTTTGACGAAGAAGAAACGCGTAAGCTGAACAAGAAGATTCGTCAAAATAAATTCGATTTTGAAGACTTCCTTTCTCAGCTTGAGCAAATCAAGAAGATGGGTAATATCAAAGACCTTTTGGGAATGATTCCGGGTATGGGCAAAGCCATGAAAGGACTCGATATTGATGACGATTCATTCAAGCCTATTGAGGCCATTATCAAGTCAATGACTAAGGCTGAAAGGGCCAATCCAGATTTAATTGACGGCAGCAGAAAGAAAAGAATTGCAAGTGGTAGCGGTAGAACTATTCAGGAAGTAAATAACTTAATGAAGCAGTTTGGCGACATGCGCAAAATGATGAA
>CAXBPM010000727.1:0-1729 GCA_963977345.1 uncultured Roseivirga sp. | reverse complement strand
CCTCGAAGCGCTCAAAGTAATCCCATGTAGTTCTGATCAATACTTTATCCGTGCTGCTCCAATCAAAATCAGGATCAGTCCATGATTTACGGACTGCTTTAAGCCCTTTCTTTTCGAAAGCAGAAAGTATGATTTGATCTTCGGTAAGCACATTTTGTATGTAAGGCGTGACGTTTTCAGGAGCTACATACTTATCGCAGGTAGTGATTACAATATCGAATTGAGCCATGGTTGTTATTTGTGGCAAATATAATTTCATTCGATACACAGCAAAGGTTTTTCTACTGTAAATTGTAGACCTATGTTACCAGAAAAAGTCCGTCTTCCTTTTCAGTTTGATAAAACCTTATTGGTTAATGATTTGAAAAAAAATTATGGCGATTGGACTGAGCATTTTGTCAAAGACAATTATTCGGGAGATTGGAGTGTAATTCCTTTGCGTGGTCCAAAAGGAGCTGTGCATCCAATTCAAATGATTTTTTCTTCACCAGGAGTGAAAGACTTTGAGGACACTCCCTTCTTAGAAAACTGCGATTACTTTAAGCAAGTGATCAATACTTTTCAGACCAAAATAACAAGTGTTAGGCTGATGAAGCTTGGAGCAGGCTCTGAGATTAAGGAGCATCAGGACTATGATTTGGATGAGGAAAATGGAATTGTAAGACTCCATATTCCTGTGGTGACTAATGATAAGGTTGAGTTTTTCTTAAACAGAAAACGAGTGGTTATGGAGGCTGGTGAATGTTGGTATTGCCGTCTTTCTGATCCTCATTCAGTCTATAATCGAGGAACTGAAGCTCGAGTTCATATGGTGTTGGATATGGAACTGAATGGCTGGTTGCAGAACTTGCTGTTGGAAAATGCTACTTCTGAATAATGTAATTTTCAATTGCCGAACCATCATGTGATAAGCCGGTGCCTAGAACGTAAATGTCTTTGGGCATATGTCTAATTTTGCCTTAGCCAATGGCTCATTTTTGGAAAGCTATCTGAGTCAGTCATGCCCATCCATTCCAATAAAGGGAGTCCGATGAATCGACTTTGCTCAAAGTTTTCGATCAACCATTGTGAATCGTTCTTGTAGCCCTCGGGGTGAAACACAATTTCAGGAGCCAGATTTAAATGTCTTAATGCAGCATATGACCATAGAATGGCGGCCATTTCATCACTTTCGTTATCAGGTTTGTGCTCCATAATATTGCCCGAAATAATAGTGCGTTCCTCGACTGTCATTACTGCAATATGGCCCGCCTCATGAAGTAAGTCTCCAGGGTATTTGAGTTGATTTCGGTCGATGAAGAGTATTCCCTTTTCGATTTTGATTCCGGGTAAAAAGGTTGGCTCTTGAATGCGCTTTTCTTGAGTCGAAATGCCAATTCCATTCAAAAATGAGAAGATGGTATTTATGAGGTTAGTATTGTCAAGCATAGTTTTTTAAGCTAGGCAAAAGATAAGAATTTCAGAAGTTTTATTAGTGCTTTTAAATCTTATTCTTCTTTTTCAGGATTCACGAAAGTAAAACCTCTGGCATCAGATCCATCATAGAAATCGACTTCTAAGCCTAGCAAGTACATGGTTTGTCGCTTTTCTACATGAACATTCACCCCGTCTACTTGATAAGTGATATCACCCTCTTTGGGCTTGTCGAAGCCCAGTAAGTAGCCCATGCCACCGCAGCCAGAACCACCTTTAACGCCAATCCTCAATCCATATCCTTCAGGAATGCTTT
>CAXBPM010000726.1:0-1734 GCA_963977345.1 uncultured Roseivirga sp. | reverse complement strand
TTAGACCGTCATCCTGAGCCTGTCTCAGAATACGTCTGCAACTCCGAACAAACAACAGAAGACTGAAACTCTCACGAATGTCCGCCCTTCTTGCCTTCGTGAAGCTTCAGCAAAACAAGGGGGCGGTAGGTGGGGAGTGCATTTTTCTAAAACGTTACAGTCGGAAAGGGTAAAACCGAAAATCTATATTATTTTTAGAATTATGATAAACCGCTTTACCATGATTTCTACCAAAACACCGATACTCCTTCTGATGCTTACGTTCGTGACATTATTCTCTTGCGTACCGAAAGAAGAAAACGCCACAGCCATTGACCCAGAGGCATATTGGGGAGAAAGCCCTTGGCCAGAAATCAGAAAACAGCGGATCAATCAATTGCTGCCACAAGCCATGGAAGCTGCCAATGTAGATTGCTGGTTGGTGGTGTGTAGAGAAAACAACAATGACCCAATTGCTGACCATGTTGGCGGTGAAAATGCAGGTGGAACCGCTGCCTTTATATTTTATAGAGATGCCGATGGTTTTCATTCCAAAGTATTTTCTCCTTCAGGCGAAGCCACTGCCTTGGATGAAATGGACATACATGATGAAGTTGTGAAAGTGTCTGGAAGTTCGGCAATGGGCATGGCTGCCGATTTTATTAAAGAGAAAAACTTCAGCCGCGTAGCAGTTAACTCTTCGAGCAGCAACTCAATGGCCGATGGACTAACTTATACGCAACGCATGAGCTTAGAAGGTTTACTAGGAGCCGAAAGTAAGAAACTCGTTTCGTCTACTGATTTAATCTATGAATGGCTTTCTATAAAACTGCCTGAAGAGGTAGAGGTACTTAAAAAGGCTGCAAAATTAACAGCCGAATGGGAAGTGGAGGCTTACGAACAAATCATTCCAGGACAATCTACCGATGCCGATATTGCCAGATTTTTAAAGCAAAAAATGGCTGAATATGGAGTTACGGATGGTTGGGCTGCCGACCAAAATCCAAATGTAAATTCGGGGCCAGATCGTGGGCATTCTCATGCTACCGACAAAGTGATTATGCCTGGCGATGTAATACAAATAGATTTTGGCATCAAGGTTTATAACCGCTGGGTAAGCGATATTCAGCGTTTTGCATATGTATTGAAGGACGGGGAAGAAACGGCTCCAGAAGAAATTCAATTTTACTGGAACAGCAGCAAGGCAGGGAATAGAGCTGCATTTAATGCCATGAAACCCGGAGCTACAGGAGCAGAGGTGGATAGAGCGCAACGCCTGTTAATGCAAGAAGCTAAATCTGAAAATGTGCCATGGAGTACGGGGCATCCAGTGGGTTATGTAGCGCACGATGTCGGGCCAAGCTTAGGCGGTGGTATGTCAACCCGAGTACGGACAGTTTCTACCAAATTATTAAAAGAAGGGATGACCTTTGCCTTCGATGGTTTCCACGCTTGGAAGCGCGAGGATGGAACCGAAAAGACTATCTCTGTGGAAGAAATGGCGGTAATTACGGCCAATGGTGCAGCGTACTTAATCGCCCCACAAGAGGAATTGATTTTGGTGAGAACAAAGAAGTAGGTAATCTAACCGCGAAGAACGCTGAGAACCGCAAAGAAGTTAATTTGAGGGATACCGAAACCCCGAAGCTTCACGGGCGGCATGACACTCCGATTGGGCTTTTTTAGCAATACAAATGGTTGGCGGCTTGTTGGTGAAGAACACCAACAAGGGCGGAGCGGCAGCTTGCTAATTGG
>CAXBPM010000725.1:0-1734 GCA_963977345.1 uncultured Roseivirga sp. | reverse complement strand
CAGATGGCCAAGACATGACCACTTCTGCTGACATTACTATTGATAATCAGTTGACCATGACTGCGGGTGATATTATAATGGGTGCACAAAACATAATCATGTCACCTGGAGCTACGATCACTGGTGGAAATTCAACTAGCTACATTCAAGATAATGCAGGAGGGGTTTTAAGGTATGGACTTTCTGCTGTGGGCTCATTTTTTGTCCCAATTGGTGGGGATCAGTACTCGCCTATTACACTTACTCTGACTTCGGCAACAATTGGTGGAAGTGCTTCAATTGATTTTACGATTACAGATTCAGCACACCCTAATCGTGATAGAGATAATACTGGTGATACCCCTGCAGGAGATGACAATGGTACTGGAAAACCAGCGGCAGTTGATTTTCTAGATGTTTACTGGTCAGTTTCGGGAAATAATATTACTAGTCCAGTGTATGATGCCACGTATGTTTATGATGCCTCAGATTTCACACAGACCACAGAGAGTAATATGGTAGGGACGGCTTATCGGGTCATAACAGGCGGGACATTGGATTGGTTAGAGGATGGGACTGTTAACCCTTCTAATAATACAGTAAGTATTAGCGGAGTTGAGAGTTTTAGTGATTTGTATGCAATGGACAATACAGATGAACGATTACCTATTGTATTGATTTCTTTCAAGGCTTTTCCGTTAAAGAATGGCGTCAATTTAAAATGGGTTACGGCAATTGAAGAAAATAATCAGCTCTTCACGATCGAACGCTCACAAGATGGGAAAGAGTTTACTCCAGTCCTCTATGTTGAAGGAGCTGGAAATACCAATTCATTACGTTCTTACACTGCTACGGATCTCACACCGATTCTAGGCAGGTCTTATTATAGACTTAAGCAAACTGATTTCAACGGTCAATTTGAATACTCCGAGGTAATAAGTGTGCTTTTTGAAGGTGCTAATGTTTTCAACTTTGGTCTGAAAGGAAACTCAATAAATGCTGGTGAGAGACTAGGTATTTGGTCTCAGAATGCAGTGGATGCCCCTAGGTTAATGATTAGAGATATAAAAGGAGAAATGCTTGTGAATAAGTTCCTTAAGTCCGAATCTACAGAGGTTGAAGAAACTGGTCAATTAGCTGCTGGAATTTATTTCCTGACTGTGAGTCACTTCGGTAAGGTGGAAACGAAGAAGTTTATTGTTCGATAATTGATCAAATAGATTAATTTCCAAAATTAGAATTACAGCTCGTAATACTTTTGTTGCCATTTAAGTAGGCCGTGTTTTGATCTACATTAAGACCTATGTTGGCAGAGCCAAGAATTTCGTTTTCCAAAGGGCCAGAAGCTTCAAAATGAATCTTGATACTCCCGTTGAAATTTACAAGGTCCGTATAATTCATTTCCGTGGTGTTATCAAGCGATTCTAAAATAGTCACGCTCCTTCCAACACCATTAACCTCTTTTAGAGTAGTTAAAAAGGCAGCCATATCTCCATTGTCGCTAAGGCTGCCGAAATGAAGGTGAACTGGGTGCTCGCCTCCTGAGATGACATTGTTCAATGTGATTTCTATTTGCGCTTTTCCATCGTTCCTTTCTTTAATAATTATGGTTCCTGTAGTGGTATTGCCCTCTACTGAACCCGGAATTAAAGCCACCGCCATTTCGTTACCAGTAAATTCTGAAAGTTCATTTTCAGAGTTGCTACAAGCGCCAATAAAAAGTGTAAAGAGTAAAATTATACTGGGTAGAAATGC
>CAXBPM010000724.1:0-1735 GCA_963977345.1 uncultured Roseivirga sp. | reverse complement strand
ACTACTTTGAACCATAGCACTATTTTACCTAGTATTTTCCATGTCGATTTGCCAGACGATTTGGTGGATGAGCTCGATAAATGCAAGGACAATAAGTCAGCGAGAGAAGTGGGTATTGAGTGGTGTGTTCAGCAATCAAAAGAATTGATGGCTGCTAAAGTGCCTTGTCTACATTATTATACCATGAGCAAGTCTCAAATAGTAAAGCAGATTGCAGAAAAACTGTTTTAGTTGTGAGCTCTTTTCGAAATGAGTTGAGATCCTGAGCTAATTCCTATTGCTCAATTTGTAAACATTCATACACTTGACCGATGCCCTCTTGCGTATCAGAAAGCACCACTAGAGTGTCTTCGGCCAAGATTTCAGTAGCGCCATTTGGTGTGATAAACTTATTTTCTCGATTAATCATGGCAATTAATGCCGTTTTGGGGAAGTGAAGGTCAACTATCTTTTTGTTTACCGCTACACCGTTTGCTGGCATTTTGATTTCTACCATAATGGCCTTGGCTGTTTCTGAAAGGAGGTCATCCAATGGCGATTTAGGCTTAGAATCTTCTGGCAGAGCAACATTGAGCCACTTGGCGATTACAGTTAGGGTGGTTCCTTGAATAAGCACCGAAGAAAGCGAAATAAAGAACACAATATTGAAGATCATGCTGGCCTTTTCGATTCCTGCAATTAACGGATAAGTAGCAAAAACAATTGGCACGGCACCTCGAAGTCCCACCCAGGAAATATAGAATCGCCTTCTCATTTTCATTTTAAAAGGCGTTAGGCTTAAGAAGACACTGATTGGTCGGGCAACAAAAATCTGAAAAAGCGAGATGAGTAAACCTATACCCAGAATAGGAAGTATTTCGGTAGGGTAAACCAAAAGCCCTAGGGTAAGGAAGAGTACAATTTGCATGAGCCATGCCAAACCATCAAACATTTTGAGAATGGTTTTCTTATGGATTAAGTCTTGATTACCGAGGTAAACAGCACATAGATAAACGGCCAAAAAGCCATTTCCACCGAGTGCATCGGTACCCGAGAAGGTGATAAACATGAGCGAAATCACCAACACAGGGTACAGTCCTTCAAACCCAAGCTTGATTCTGTTGATGACATACTTACTGACCATTCCAAAAAGCAAACCAGCAATTCCGCCAATAATCATCTGCTTAAAAAACAATGGAATAATGGAGAGCAGACTTTGATCTGGGTTGATGACCATGGCGAGAAAAGCAATGGTCAATACATAAGCCATTGGATCATTACTTCCGCTTTCCAGCTCTAGCGTAGGCCTAAGGTTATTTCTAAGTGCTAAGTTTTTACCTCTTAAAATAGAGAAAACGGCTGCTGCATCCGTAGAAGATATAATCGCACCAAGCAAAAGGCCTTCGTAAATAGTGAAATCGGTAATGGCCCAAACAAAGGTGCCCATGGTCACGGCTGTGAGCAGAACGCCAAAGGTGGAAAGCGATATTCCTTGCCACAATACCGGTTTAATGGACTGCCAGTTGGTGTCGAGCCCGCCCGAAAAAAGAATGAAGTTAAGCGAAACCACTCCGATAAATTGTGCTACCGAAGGGTTGTCGAAGTAGATGCCTCCAATACCATCAGAGCCAGCCAACATTCCAATGGCCAAGAACAATACCAAGGTTGGAACTCCAAAACGGTAGGAGGTTTTACCCGCTATGATACTGATGAACAGTAATAGCGAACCAATCAACATGATGTTTTCTATGGTTAA
>CAXBPM010000723.1:0-1738 GCA_963977345.1 uncultured Roseivirga sp. | reverse complement strand
GAGATGGTGCCCATTGGGGTAATTATAATGCGCTCACTTACGCGCTACTTAAAGAGAATACGGATGTAGAAGCACTCAACACCAAGCTAGCAGGCTTCGTTAAGGAAAAACTACCCAACTCCAACGTAAGCCTGTTCTTTAGGCCTTACGCAGACAAATATCTCTATTCAAAATATGAGAATGGCGTGCAGAGTGGTGGTCGAATTGAGTATGTAAGGCTATTTTCCCTTATCTCTATTTTCATTTTACTGATCGCTTGCATCAACTTTATGAACCTCTCTACCGCTAAAGCATCGAGAAGAATCAAAGAAGTGGGGGTAAAAAAGGCCATTGGCGCCAATCGTGGTACTTTGATCCTTCAGTACATGGAAGAATCATTCCTAATGACTTTCATTTCTATCATCACGGCATTGGCCATTGTTTGGGGCTTTCTGCCACAATTTAACCAACTGACGGGCAAAGCAATTGATTTTAACATTACTGGAGAATTAGCCCTTTCGCTTGTTGCTATTTTATTCATTACGGCCATTGTAGCGGGTAGCTACCCTGCCTTTTACCTCTCTGGTTTTAAAGCAGCCACGATTTTAAAAGGTAAAATGAAATCATCTTTAGGAGAATTATGGGCCAGAAAAGGCCTGGTTGTTTTTCAGTTCTCGCTTTCTGTGATCCTTATTGTTTCAGTTGTGATTGTAGGCCAACAAATAGCCTACGTTCAGAACTCCAATATTGGCTATGATAAAGAAAACCTGATCCTATTTGCGAATGAAGGAGGCATAACGAAAAACCACGAAACGTTTATTAGTCAGTTGAAAAACACCCCTGGAGTCGTCAATGCCTCAAGCACCAGTCACACCATTATAAACGGTGGTAGTTACACCACAGGACTAGTATGGCCGGGTAAGAATGACGATGTAGAAGTGCGTTTCGCCAATGTGGAAGCCTACTATGATTTTATCGAAACGCTTGGACTAAAACTCATTCAAGGCCGTACTTTTTCGAAAGAATTCAGCAATGAGACCGAGAAGTTGATCTTCAATGAAAAAGCAATTGAAATCATGGGAATTACAGACCCTATCGGTAAAAGAATAAGCCTATGGGGGAAAGATGTCGAAATCATTGGTGTGGTTAAAGACTTTAATTTTCAGTCGCTACACGATGAAGTAACACCACAGTTTTTCAGGTTCAATCCAGATATGTTGACGACCATTGTGGTTAGAATGGAAGCTGGCCAAACAAAAGCTGCACTCACCAGAATTGAAGCACTTTATAAAAGCTATAATGCGGACTTCAACTTCGATTTCAAATTTCTTGATCAGGAGTATAATAAGCTATATGCTTCAGAATTAAAGATCTCTATGCTCTCACGCTACTTTGGTGGCATTGCCATTATTATCTCTTGTCTGGGTTTATTTGGGCTTGCGGCCTTTACCGCTGAGAGGAGGTTCAAAGAAATTGGGGTGAGAAAAGCACTTGGCGCAAGCAGTATGAGTATTATCCGATTGCTTTCAACCGACTTTAATAAAATGATAGGTTTGGCGATAATAATTGCCCTCCCGATAAGCTATTACTTCATTTCTTCTTGGTTAGATAGTTTTGCTTATAAAATCGATTTGAAAATCTGGTACTTCATCGGCTCTGGCTTATCAGCGCTCCTCATCGCATGGTTAACGGTTGCCATACAGACGTTTAAAGCGGCTCGAATTAATCCTGCTCAAAGTTTGAGAAGCGACTAAAACAG
>CAXBPM010000722.1:0-1740 GCA_963977345.1 uncultured Roseivirga sp. | reverse complement strand
CTTCAAGGTATATGGTACTTCATGCTGCGCAAAAGATTGATAATGAAGGATCTAAAGCAGCGCGTTTAGAGATATCTACCATCAAGTTTTATGTGGCAGATGTATTGATGAAGGTGCTCGATCGTGCCATTCAGGTGCATGGTGCGCTGGGTATTACCGATGATACTTTGCTTTCGTTTTGGTACCGCCATGAACGTGGTGCAAGAATTTACGATGGCCCAGACGAAGTGCATAAAGCGAGTTTAGCCAAGGCGATTTTGAAGGGGTATGGGATGTGAGGAAGGTGGAAGACAGAAGTAAGAAGTAACCGTCATACTGAGGTAGCGCCTTTTGGGGCGAAACCGTAAGTATCCGTCTGTTCTATGCTTTTATAGTCAAGAACGTACACTCCGAAACTTCGGAGCTTTCTTCCTCGTTCCTCGTCATCAGAATGACGGTGTATTGGAGAGATTGCTTCGTCACTTTTCTTTGCTATCGCAAGAAAATTTTCTCGCAATGACGGTCTCTTTAGCCTTTTCTGAAGCTTTCACCATTGACTTTTTACTAATACACTATTTCCTAATAACCAATACACCAATAACTATTAAACTAACCAATGATTGATAAGGCAAAAGACATCAGGAAAGGAGAGGAGTTAGACTTAACAAAGCTGACAAAATATTTGGCTGACCATTTAGATGGCTTTTCTGGAGAGTTGGAAGTCTCTCAATTCCCAAGCGGTTTTTCTAACCTTACCTATTTGATCAAAACAGGCGAAAAAGAATATGTATTGAGGCGTCCGCCATTTGGAGCAAATATCAAAGGCGGACATGATATGCACCGAGAGTTTCGGGTACTTTCTGCATTAAAGCCTGTGTATTCTAAAGTGCCCAAGCCTGTATTGTTTTGCGACAACCATTCGGTGATGGGAGCCGACTTCTACCTTATGGAGCGCGTAAAAGGCGTGATTCTACGCAGTCAAGCCCCGAAAGACATTGAGCTCAAACCTGCGTTAATGCGGTCCATTTCTGAAGCCTGCATTGATAACTTGGCAGATCTTCACACCATGGATTTGAACGCTGCTGGTTTGGCCGATTTTGGTAAACCTGAGGGCTATACCCAAAGACAAGTTGAAGGCTGGGTTGGACGCTATTATAAATCCGAAACGGATAAGCTGCCTCATATGGATGTGGTGGCCGAGTGGTTGCAGAAACACATTCCAGAGCAGAAATATGTCAGCTTTATTCACAACGACTATAAGTACGACAACCTCGTGTTGAACCCTGAAAAACTAGACGAAATTATTGCGGTACTGGATTGGGAAATGTCCACTGTGGGCAATCCATTGATGGATTTAGGTACTTCCTTGGCCTATTGGGCACAAGCCGATGATTCTGACGCCCTAAAGCCTTTCAGCCTCACTTGGTTGCCTGGCAACTATACACGAAATGAATTGGTAGAGCGCTATGCAGAAAAAACAGGCTTCGATCTGAAAGATCAAGTGTTTTACTATGTCTTTGGGGCTTTTAAAATCGGGGTTATTATTCAGCAGATTTACGCCCGCTATAAAAAAGGACTGACACAAGATCCACGTTTTTCCAATTTGATTTATGCCGTTAAAGCCTGTGGAGCAAATGCGGTAAAGGCTTTGGAGAACGGAAAAATTTAGAATTGTAATTCTTTGAACATTAAACACTGAACTGACAACATGCAACTAAAAATAGAAGACATCAATAAAGTACTTATCCTAGGGGCTGGAAC
>CAXBPM010000721.1:0-1761 GCA_963977345.1 uncultured Roseivirga sp. | reverse complement strand
TTAGCGATTAAGGCGATTAGTTACCTTCCCCACCAACTTCAGTCAAGGTTTTCATGTCTAATGTGCCCATTCTTTTCATGGTGATTTCACCCTCCTTGAACTCCATTACCACAATTACAGAAACCTTTTGCTGCATTCTTGGCCATTTAAGGTTATCGTTAATGCTGTTAGTAAGGTCCATTTTCTTGGTTTTAATATTGGTTTCATTCCTAATGCTCATTAAGCAACTGGTGCCTCTATTATCTACCAAAATCTGAAAGCCAAGAACACCTTCAGCGTTCTTTTTTGTTTTGTCATCCCAAGAAGCAGTAACCACTTCAATTATTTTCTCATTATCAAGTTTTGCGAGAATTTCATCTGTTTCGTATACAAATTGATCCAAATAGCAATTATCAATCACATCTGGAAAAACATGCTGGGCAAAGGCTTGGCTAGAAAAGCAGAAGCATAGCAGAAGGAAAAATAGTCGTGTCGTTTTCATATTAACTAAGTTAGGGAAACTATGTAAATCTCTGAAATTTAAAATAGAAATGAGTTACTTGATAATTTATTTATGCTAATTTTTCTTCCGCACGCAATAAAAACAGTTTTCTTAGTTATCTATTTGGAGCGGTAATTTTTATATTGAACCATCAGCGTTCCGATCTCTTACTGTCTTAATTAAATTGAAATGTCATTATCCAAAATCTCACTTTTGGGTACCTTGTTGTGCCTACTGTTCATCACTTCCTGTAGTGATACGAAAACCCCAATAGATCAGCTAAATAAGCAAGCCGATCAGGCCTTTTCGGCCTATGTTTCTTCATACACATCTGGTAAAGTATCCACTCGTTCGACCATTATGGTTCGATTGGTAGAGCCCGTAACCGATGCCCAATTGAATACTGATCCAACCACACTTTTCCAATTCACGCCAAGTATATCTGGCAAGGCCCGTTGGGTGGGTAATAATGTGGTAGAGTATCAGCCATCATCTCCTCTCAAATCAGGCACTTTGTACAACGGAACACTAAAGTTGAGCAATCTGAAAGAAGTAGAAGAGGAGCTCAAGAATTTCAATTTTGGTTTTGAAACCCTTAGCCAAAATTTCGATTTAGACATAGAACAAATTGCCTCAGATGCTAAAGATGCCATGCGCAAGCAAGTCATCGAAGGACAGTTCAATACGGCTGATTTTGCCGACTCTGCCGCTGTGGTAAGTGCGGTCTCGTTCAAACAACCGGGTAGTAACCTTTCGGTACAATGGGAGATAGACAAATTAAACGGAACGGCTCACAAATTTAAGGTACAGGGAATTGAAAGAAAGGAGAAAGCCTCAGGCGTTGAAGTAGCCGTTGATGGGGACCGTTTAGGTGTTGACCGTGATGCACGCACTGTGGTGCCTGTGGCTATTTTGGGCGATTTCAATGTATTGGATGTTAAAGTGGTGAAGACAGGTGATCCGTATGTTCTTGTGAGTTTTTCTGATCCACTGAAAGAAAATCAAGACCTGACGGGCTTAATTACTGTAGAAGGCCAAAATAACCTCCGCTATACGATTGAAGGCAATAATGTAAAGGTATTTGTTACAACTGATATTACGGGTGTCAAAGCGGTAAAGGCATATCCAGGGGTTCGTAATCTCTTGGACTTTAAGATGAAGGAGCTTTATCAGAACGTTGTCAATTTTGAGCAATTGAAGCCTTTATTGAAGCTCAACGCAAAAGGCACAATTCTACCAAGCACCGATGGTCTCATTCTTCCTTTCGAAGCGGTAAATCT
>CAXBPM010000720.1:0-1763 GCA_963977345.1 uncultured Roseivirga sp. | reverse complement strand
CCTTGTTCGTTAGCAGGTACTTGTGATGACATAATCGCTTGAAGTGTTGGCCCCGCCAAACCGCCCAGTGCATAAGGAACCATAAACGCATACATCATCCATGATTCATTCGCGAAAGCGAAGAGTAATAAGCCTAAAGAATAAAAGCTAAGGCCAATATAAACAGCTCGCTTCTGCCCTAATTTAGGTACGGCAACACGGATGAGTAGCCCTTGCACCAAGGCTACGATAAGCCCAACGAAAGCCAAGGAATAACCTATTTGAGCTTCGGACCATTGAAATTCCTCAATCACAAAAAACGACCAGTTGCTTTGAACGGCATGCGCAGCAACATAAATCAATACCAGTGAAAGTATTAAGCCCATTATAACGGGGTATTTTTTTAGGTGCGATAATGAGCCAATTGGGTTGGCTCGCTTCCATAAGAAAGGGCGTCTGTTTTCAGGAGTCAATGATTCTGGCAGAACGAAATAACCATACAGCCAATTGACAAGTGCGAGGCATCCAGCCACGAAAAAAGGAACTCTCGGCCCAATTTCTCCGAGTAAACCTCCGGTTAATGGCCCTATGATAAAACCAACGCCAAAGGCCGCTCCAATCATTCCGAAATTTTGGGCGCGTTTTTCTGGTGGGCTTACATCGGCAATGTAGGCCATGGCTGTAGTAATGCTTGCTCCTCCAATTCCAGCCACAATTCTTGCCAGAAAAAGCCAGCTTAAAGTGGGGGATAGGGCTGCTATAAAATAGTCGATGCCCAAGGCAAATAATGAGATAAGAAGAATAGGTCGTCTGCCATATTTGTCACTCAACCCACCTAAAATAGGAGAGAAGATGAACTGCATGGAGGCATAGGATAAAGCGAGCAATCCTCCAATTTTGGCCGTTTCACTGATGGATTCTCCGCCTAACTCTAAAATAAGGGTTGGGACTACGGGCAATACAATCCCAATTCCAATAATGTCAATCAGAATGGTTGCCAATATGAATGGCATGGCGGGCGTACGTTTCGACATCTTGGATATTTTTGAGGGGTCGAATGTATGCAATAGAAACCAGTAGACGAAGAATTAAATGATATTCACTTCGGGGGTAATATCTATTCCGAACTTAGTGGCTACTGAAGCTTTAATTTCGAAGGCCAACTTTTTAATGTCTTCCCCTTTTCCATTACCATAATTGACTAAAACAAGTGGATGGTTTTTGTGCACGCCAATTTCTCCGAAGGTCTTTCCTTTCCAACCCGCTTGCTCAATAAGCCAAGCGGCAGGAATCTTCACTTTTTGATCGAGAAGTTTGTAACCAGGGATGCTTGGGAATTCTGCCCTAAGGCCTTCATAGTCGATATTGTCGACTGTAGGATTTTTAAAGAAACTTCCAGAGTTACCAATTTCAGCAGGATCGGGAAGTTTGCTTTGCCTGATTTTGATTACAGCATCACTAATGGCTTTGATGCTTAGTTCTTTCACTCCCATTTCATCCAAAGTGGTTTGAATGGCTCCATATGTAGTATTGAAAGTTGGGGTTTTATCCAATTTGAATACTACAGAAGTGATGATGTATTCTCCTTTTAACGAAGTTTTGAAAACGCTTTCGCGGTAGCCAAACTCACACTCTTCTGCTGTAAACTCTTTGTATTTACCCGAAGCAATTTCAACTGCTTCTAAGGAATCGAAAACGTCTTTAATTTCGACTCCATAGGCACCAATGTTTTGCATGGGTGCAGCACCGACTGTCCCAGGAATGAGAGAAAGATTTTCTACGCC
>CAXBPM010000719.1:0-1764 GCA_963977345.1 uncultured Roseivirga sp. | reverse complement strand
ACATAAATATAAAGTGATTTTCTAAGTCATTCTCTATCTTATAATTACTGTCTTTAAGGGAATTTCTATGTTTGGTTGTTTTTATTCCATCGGTCCTTATTGATTTAAAAATTCTATTTTTAATCAAAATAAGGTCATTTTTAGAAACAATAGGTCAAGGTTATGAAACTCAAATACAGGTCATTTTTAGCAGTAGCAATTTTTTCAATCTCCGTTCTTAGCTGTGGAGGCGGAGGAGACGATGGTCCAGATCCAATTACATGGGAAGATGTTCAATTGTCTTTCAGTCAACTCGATCTTTCGCCTGGGGTTAAAGACCATTCTATTGAGGTAGCCGCTAATGTTTTCTGGACTTTCCGATTGGTGGTTCCAGAATTGGAGACAGGCGAAACCGCCCCATTATTTATAGACATGCATGGTGAATCTGGTGGTGCTGCGAATGCACATCAAACTTCATACGATTGCTATTTAGAAGAAGGATTGGAAGGACTCAAAGCCTTTATGCTTATCCCCAATGCAGGACAAGAGCAATGGTATGACCAGAACAATCAAGTTCAAATTCAAAGCTTGATTAGTTTGGCCAAAGATTACTTGTCGGTAGACCCAAATAAAGTGGTGGCCATGGGCTACAGTAACGGAGGAAATGCAACTTGGCTTTTTACTGATAACGCACCTCAATTATTCTCTGCCGGAATTGCAATGGCCAGCTCATATAGCACGCGTAACCAAGATGGCTCTTTCCGCAAAATCAATGTTCCACTGTACGTAATACATGGCTCAGACGATCAACTATTTCCAATAGAAACCACTAAAGCTTGGGTGGATGGTTCTATTTCCGCAGGGAGCGACATTACCTTTGTGGAAGCAACGGGGCTTGGGCATTACGAGCCATGCAACTACGTACCTTATGTAAAGGATGCCATCACTTGGCTACAAACTACGGTTTGGAATTAATTCCTCATCTTCTAGTTTTAGTATCAAGACTTCCATAATTAGATTAAGTCTGCATTTTGAAACCCCTATATTTGTAGGGTTAAGAAAATAGAACATGCAGCAACTACTTCAAGATGTCATCGTGCTTGCCAAAGAAACAGGGGAATTTATTCGGCAAGAATCCAGAAAGTTTGATCATACCAAAATCGAATACAAAGGTAAAAACGACCTTGTTTCTTATGTAGACAAAGAGGCTGAAAAGCGAATTGTTGCAGGCTTGAGCAAGATCCTTCCAGGCTCTGGTTTTATTGCTGAAGAAGGTACTTCCACTAAAAAATCTGACACCTACAATTGGATTGTTGATCCGCTAGATGGCACTACCAACTTTGCACATGGCATTCCAGTCTACGCAGTATCTATTGCTTTGATGAAGCGCAATGAATTGACCATGGGTGTTGTATATGTAATCAATCGTGATGAATGCTTCCATGCTGTGAAAGGACAAGGCGCATTCTTGAATCACTTCCCTATTACAGTTTCCCCCGTAAAGACTTTAGATAAATCATTACTGGCTACAGGCTTTCCCTATTACAACTTTGAGCAGATGTCGCAGTACTTGGTGATTCTTGATGAATTCATGAAGTCTACCCATGGTTTGCGCAGAATGGGCAGTGCGGCTGTGGATTTGGCCTATACCGCTTGTGGTCGTTTCGAAGGGTTTTTTGAGTACAACTTACAGCCTTGGGATGTAGCAGCAGGCGCCTTAATTGTGAAAGAAGCAGGTGGAATGGTGAGCGACTTCAAGGGAGGCGATGACTTTATTTTCGGAAG
>CAXBPM010000718.1:0-1765 GCA_963977345.1 uncultured Roseivirga sp. | reverse complement strand
TTTTCATATCCTTTGCAATTATATCTGTCTTATCCGCTACCATATCACCATCCGTATCGGTAAGTGCATAGACATTCTTTCTTCTTCTATTGCCTACAAATACTGTTTTCCCATCAGGTGTGCTGCTTAATGAGCGCGCATCTGTAATCCCTTCAGCATAGATAGAAATCTTGAAGCCATCAGGTAATTTGATTTTCGATAAATCAACTTTGTTTTGTGCCGATACATTTAGGCTACAGGTCAGTAGGAGCAATAAGCCTACTGAAAATATCATTGAAATGCGTTTCATCATAACCAATTCATTTAGTCTCGAAAGGTAGAATATTAACCGCTAAGAGTTAAAAAAGATTTGACAAATGGATATCTGCCAATAATACTTTTATAAACGTTTGAATTGGCCTTACAAACACTAATTTTGCGGCATGATTGCAATCAACAACTTATCGTACCTCATTGGGGGGCGAGCTCTTTACGAAAATGCCTCACTTCATATTAAGCCGAAGGACAAAATTGGTTTGATAGGCCTTAACGGAAAAGGGAAATCAACCCTTCTAAGAATAATAGATGGGGAGTTCCCCCCATCCTCTGGCGATGTTAGTAAGAGTAAAGATTGCAGCATTGGGTTCTTGAATCAGGACCTCCTTTCCTATCAATCGGAAGAAAGCATTTTAGATGTGGCCATGCAAGCATTTGGTAAGGCCAATGAACTACAAGCAACCATTGAACGAATTTTAAAAGAAATGGAAACCAACTACCATGATCAATTGGTAGATGATTTAGCCAAAGCACAAGACCAATTCGAAACACTTGGTGGTTACTCCATGCAATCGGATGCAGAGTCAATCCTAGAAGGTATCGGTTTCAGAACCGAAGACCTTACTCGTCCATTGAAGGAGTTTTCTGGAGGTTGGAGAATGAGGGTAATGTTGGCCAAACTCCTTTTAGAGAAGCCTTCACTATTAATGCTCGATGAACCTACCAACCACCTGGATTTACCATCTATTCAGTGGATAGAAAACTATTTAAAGACTTATGAAGGAGCGGTGATTGTAGTTTCTCACGACCGTTCTTTTATTGACAATGTTGCTACTTCAATTGTTGAAGTTTCCAACCAGAGACTTACGCAGTATAGTGGAAACTATTCCTTTTATACTAAGGAGAAGCTAATGCGTGAAGAAATTCAGAAGAACGCATTTGACAACCAGCAGCAACAGATCAAGCAAACAGAGCAGTTCATTGAGCGCTTCCGATCTAAAGCTACGAAAGCTCGTCAGGTTCAATCTAGGGTAAAATCTCTGGAGCGAATGGATAAAATCGAAGACATCGTTGATGATTCGATGGTGATGAATTTCAAGTTTGGTTTCAAACAGAAATCTGGCCGATCCATCATTGAGTTAGACGATATTTCAAAAGCTTACGGTGACTTAACCATTCTAAAGAATACTACTTCTAAAATTGAGCGCGGGGATAAAATCGCATTGATTGGTGCCAACGGAAAGGGTAAATCTACTTTGCTTCGCGTAATCGCTGGAACCGAAAAGGTATCTGGCGAGAGAAGAGAAGGCTTTAATGTACTTACTACTTTCTATGCTCAGCATCAGTTAGAGGCCTTAAATGTAAACAACGAGATCCTTCAAGAGCTTGCTCAGGCAGGCAGTGATAAGTCGGAAATGGAGTTAAGAGCAATTCTTGGCTGTTTCTTATTTTCAAATGAAGATGTATTCAAGAAGATTAAGGTGCTTTCTGGGGGAGAGAAATCAAGAGT
>CAXBPM010000717.1:0-1770 GCA_963977345.1 uncultured Roseivirga sp. | reverse complement strand
AAATTTTAGCCAAAGCGGCCTTCGAACACAATATTCCTTTTATCCTCAGTACCGTTACAACCAGCAGTATCGAGCGCATTTCAGAGCTGACGGAAGGCAGGGCCTGGTTCCAGCTTTATCATCCAGCCAAAGAAGAATTCCGTGACGATCTTTTGAAACGAGCGGCCGCAGCCCATTGCCCAGTTTTAGTATTGCTTTGCGATGTACCCACCTTTGGTTATCGCCCGAGAGATATTCGTAACGGCCTTTCAATGCCGCCTCGTCTGACCATGAAAAATATCGCTCAGGTGATGACGCATCCGCATTGGGCATTGCAAACGCTCAAACATGGCCAACCCAATTTCGCTACGCTAAAACCTTATATGCCTAAAAATTTGGGCTTAGGCGGGCTGGGTGGATTTATGGATCAGATGTTTTCTGGCAGATTAAATGATGATCGAATCAGCCGAATTCGTGACCAATGGAAAGGAAAAATAGTGCTGAAAGGCGTGGCCAGCGAAGCAGACACCGAAAAGGCAATCGCGCTGGGTTTGGATGGCATCATTGTTTCGAACCATGGAGGAAGACAACTGGATGCAGGAGAATCGACCATCAAACCTTTGACTAGAATTGCAGAGAAATACAGTGGTCAAATCAAAATAATGATGGACAGCGGTATGCGTTCAGGCCCTGATGTAGCCCGGACTTTAGCCTCTGGTGCCGAGTTTACTTTTATGGGCCGAAGCTTTATGTATGGTGTCGGAGCGTTGGGTAAAAATGGTGGAAATCACACCATTTCGATTTTGAAAACCCAATTACAACAAGTGATGGAGCAGATCTGCTGTGAGCGTATTGAAGATCTTCCAGCACATTTACATAAGGCCTAAAGCCTAGGGTAATTTGTGTTCAAAAGTTCCGATAAAACTTCCGATAAAAAATTTCTGCCCACTATAAGTTGCTTGATTTTTCTTCCTAAGAGACTGTATATAAGCCTGAAAGCTATTCACCCTTGAATATGATTGCAAATAATTTTATGCCTGAAATGTGTCTTAAAACTTCCGACAAAAGTTCCGAATCATGAATAAGCTTTCAGCTTTAAGAAACTGAACTCCTTTAGAGGTTATTCTATTGGTGCAATCTTATGTTTCCACGCTGGTCATTGGTTGAATATAATAAAAGGAAGTAAATTAACTGCTAAAGTATTCGGCCGCAGTCGCCAAATGCCACTTCATTCTTGTTAACCCTTACCAATATGTTGAAAAAGACGCTTTCCTGCTTTTTTCTTGCGCTGCTTATGGCTTCATTTTTCGGCTGCCAAGGTGGTGACCAAAAAATAGACGAGCCCAAAGAAGAAACCCGAATGGATTGGTGGCGCGATGCACGCTTTGGCATGTTTATTCATTGGGGGCTCTACTCCATCCCTGCGGGGGAATGGAAAGGAACAACCAACCATGCAGAGTGGATCAGGACCACAGCCGAAATTCCGTTGGAAGAGTATGATCAATTTTTGGATGATTTCAATCCAGTGGAATTTGATGCCGAGGCTTGGGTGAAAATGGCCAAAGATGCGGGAATGAAGTACATCACCATCACCAGTAAGCACCACGATGGCTTTGGACTCTACGATTCTAAAACCTCGGATTTTGATGTAATGGCCACCCCTTTCAAAAGAGATATTCTAAAGGAATTAGCCGATGCCTGTGAAAAGGCCGGTATCAAACTATGCTTCTATCATTCCATTATGGATTGGCATCATCCCGATTATTTGCCAAGAAGAGGCTGGGAAAAAAA
>CAXBPM010000716.1:0-1772 GCA_963977345.1 uncultured Roseivirga sp. | reverse complement strand
GAAAGCCAAGCGCTACAACTAGAACTATTGAAAAAGATTGATCAGCGACAGGGATAAGATTAGAACTCAGGTTCTTGTTCTTAAACACAAGTTTCTCACCACCTGCTGATCAAAGGGTGAACATCAGAGCGAGTTTAAGGTTCTAATGTTTATTGGAAGTAGCAGACATATCCTGAAACTCTCAAGCTTCGGGATCAGGGTAACAACCCTATCCATGAATTTCGTAAATTGAAACATGAGCAGAGGATTTGTTAAAGAAGACGATCAGGAAGAAATACCGCTTGTACCCGCAAGAGTCAACTTACCGGAAGGCGTAACAAATTATGTTACTCAGGTAGGTATGGATGAACTTTTGGAAGAAAAACAGAAGCTTATCGATGAGAAAGACCAGCTGGGGCTTACGAGTGAAAACGAAAAACGAATTGCGGTCAACCATATCAACGCAAAGCTACAATTGCTGAATAACAGAATTTCTACCGCAAAGATTATAGAACTAGAAGAGCAGCCAAAACATGAAGTACGGTTCGGTGCTTGGGTAACTTTAAAAATTGGCAGCCAAACCAAACTCCAGCGCTACCAAATTGTGGGTGTAGACGAAGCTGATATTTCCAAAAGAAAGATTTCATTCATTTCACCCATTGCTCAAATATTGACAAACAAGAAAGTTGGAGAGAAGGCCATATTAAAGCTGGCAAAAGAAGATCGGGTTTTTGAGATTATGCAGATTGACTATACACTGTAGGGACAATTCAGCTATTTCTTCCTCACATAAATCGTTTTATGTACTTCGCAAACAACGTCTCCTTCTGCATCAGTCACTGTCAGATCGAAGAAATAATCTTTTTTACCTGCCGCAGTTACTTCTTCCCGTATTTGGGCTAAAAGTGGCTCTGTCAATTCAAAAACACATTTTACGGTTCCTCTTCCTGGTTTCTTAAAACGAATAGAAGCCGCCTTGTCCCAAACAATGTAATCTCGGCCAAGGGTATTCATTAGCAGAAGCATATAAAACGGATCGCACATCGCTAACAAAGAACCCCCAAAATGAACTCCTACAAGGTTTTTGTTCCACCAACGAAGCTTCAATTGCACTTCGGCCTTCATGAAATCATCAGACAAATAAGTGAGTTTAATGCCTGCTCCCATAAATGGAGGGTACCAATTGATCAGTTTCACTTTTTGTTTTCGGGAAAGTAGCGGCATAATGTTTATTCTTTTTAAAAGGTGAAACGTGTTTTGTTCTGAAACCCTTAGCTTTGCAGTTCAAATTTATCATAACATTTCATGACAGCAGAAATACAAACCGAAAAAGGGGTAATGAAAGTTGAGTTCTTTGAAAAGGACGCCCCAAACACAGTAAAGAATTTTACTGACTTGGCTAAAAAAGGCTTTTATGATGGTCTTACTTTCCATCGTGTACTTCCAAACTTCGTAATCCAAGGCGGTTGCCCTAATGGAACTGGCGCTGGCGGTCCTGGTTACAAAATCGACTGTGAGTTAAACGGTGAAAACCAATACCACGATCGTGGTGTGCTTTCTATGGCACATGCGGGTAGAAACACTGGTGGTTCTCAATTCTTTGTTTGCCACAGCAGAGACAATACTGCTCACTTAGACAGAAACCATACTTGCTTTGGTAAAGTTGTAGAGGGTATAGATATTGTTGATGAAATCAAAGAGGGTGATAAAATCAATAAGATCGTTGTAAGCGAAGCTTAAGAAGCATTATCATATAAAAGCCTCGGTTTGAAGATTCAGACCGAGGCTTTTTT
>CAXBPM010000715.1:0-1777 GCA_963977345.1 uncultured Roseivirga sp. | reverse complement strand
TTTGCATGGGTGCAGCACCGACTGTCCCAGGAATGAGAGAAAGATTTTCTACGCCAGCCCAATCGTTTTCAATGCAGTACAAAACAAATTGATGCCAATTTTCACCAGCCATCGCTTTGATCCAAACATGGTTTCTGTCCTCGTCAATAAGCTCAATGCCTTTGAGTTCGTTTTTGAGGACCATTCCATCAAAGTCTTTGGTAAGTAGAATATTGCTGCCGCCCCCTAAAACCATTAATTCCTGATCAGGCTCCATCATTTTTAAGGCTGCCAACAGTTCTTTTACTGTAGTGAAGGCGATGAAGTGTGCAGCTTTGGCTTCTAAGCCAAAGGTGTTGAAGGGTTTTAAAGAAACATCTTGTTCCAGTTTAATCATTTATCGAGAATCCTACGGTGGTAATTGATTTGCCCTAAATGGTAATTTAAATGACCTTGGAGATGAATGAGGAAGAAAAGAGTGCTCATTTCCTTGTCGTTAAAAATCCGTAGCGGATACGGGTAGTTCAACACAGATTCTGGTAGGCGCTGAAGTGTATCACGTACCACAGTTTTGGTCTCTGCTATTGAGCCAAGCAGTTCTGTACGACTCACGTTTTTTCCTGTAAACTCAAAATCTCTATCACGCTCATAGCCTGTTTTCCCCAGAACTGCTCCGATAAAATGCTGTAAGTTTCCGCAAAGATGAAGTGCCAGATTTCCTGCCGTATTGGTGATTTCTCCTTGAGTAAGCCACAGATTTTCTTCTTTTGAATAGGCTTCTACTTCATTGGAAAGACGATCTAAATCTCGGCTGATCAATTCTGAAATGGACTGGGCTGCAATACTCATAGGTTTAAAGCTTTTTTGATGGTTTCAATTCGGGTTTCGAGAAACTGTTTGGTTTCATTAAACTCAACGGCTGAGGCAAGCGGAGTGTTCACACTGATGTAAAATTTAATTTTTGGTTCTGTGCCAGATGGCCTAGCCGATATTTTAGAACCATCTTCTAAATAGAATTGTAAAACATTCGATTTTGGTTGGTCTATGGCTTTTTCGGTGCCCGAAATCATGTTCTTTTCTACCAATCTCTGATAGTCCATGGTTTTTATCACTTTGCTTCCAGCAATTGTAGCAGGCGTTTTTTCTCGCATATCCACCATCATTTGCTTGATCTCATCTGCGCCTTTCATGCCCTTTTTGGTCATTGAAACCAATGCTTCTAAATAGAAACCGTTTTCAACATAAATCTGCTTTAGAAGATCAAAAACCGACATACCTTGATCTTTGGCCCAAGCACACATTTCAGCAAGCATGGCGCAGGAAGCAATCGCATCCTTATCGCGTACAAAATCGCTGATCATGTAGCCGTAGCTTTCTTCGCCACCACCAATAAATTCTTTCTTGCCCTCTTCTTGCTTGATTAAGGCCGCAATGTATTTAAAGCCTGTCAGTGTTTCCGGGCAATCCACTTCAAACTTTTCTGCAATTCGATTAAGCAAATCAGTGGTTACGATGGTTTTAATGATCATCTGCTGGCCATTGAGCTTCCCGTTTTCTTTCCACTTCCTCAGCAAGTAGTAAATTAAGAGACTGGCTGCCTGATTTCCATTTAATAATTCAAACTCACCTTCATCGTTTTTGGCTGCCATCCCCACACGATCCGCATCTGGGTCGGTGGCCATTACAAGATCGGCATCCAATTCCTTGGCTTTGTTCAGGGCCAAAGTCATTGCTTCTCGCTCCTCAGGGTTTGGGTAAACTACAGTAGGGAAATCGCCATTGGGTTCGGCCTGTTCCT
>CAXBPM010000714.1:0-1777 GCA_963977345.1 uncultured Roseivirga sp. | reverse complement strand
CGTTGACCACAAACTGGTTTACCGTATCGCTTTTCATCAGCCAATCGCCAGCCACTAGCCTCAAACCATAGGTTTCCTGAAATTGATCATCAGCCATTTTCACGTGGGTGTTGAGTTCATTTACCGCGCTATCTACTCCATAGTAAAAGGCATTGGTAACTGATTGGGAGCCCGAAAAAGGAGGCTTATAATTGAAGGAATAAGAGATGACACCCGGAATATTCTGGACTTTAGAATCCCATAGATCACGTGTGTTTTTATTGCTTTCGGCTAAATTAATGTTCAGAATATATTCCTGATCATAGCCCATATCTACCGAACTGAAATAGTCCATTTGCTGCACCGCCACCACGGTTCCAAAAATCAGCACCTGACAAATTAAGAATTGTGTAAATACCAGCGATCTTCTGAAGAACAGATTGCCCTTCCCTTTGGTCATTCCTCCTTTAAGTGCATAAATAGGTTTTGCACTTGACAAAACAATAGCGGGATACAAACCAGCCAAAATTGACACTGCCAAAAGAATGGTAACCAAATAGCCAAGAAGGGCTAAGTCAGCAATCGGATTAAAAGGCACCTCCATTCCTATAAAGTCATTGATCACCATTGGCAAAAGCCTTTCAGTAAGGGCCATGGAAATCAGTAAAGCAATAAGGGTAATGGCGAAGGTTTCACCCATAAACCTCAATACCAATTGCTTCCGTGTACTCCCTAGCACC
Source organism: uncultured Roseivirga sp. (assembly GCA_963977345.1). GTDB lineage: Bacteria > Bacteroidota > Bacteroidia > Cytophagales > Cyclobacteriaceae > Roseivirga. The sequence goes on along the minus strand of CAXBPM010000714.1, from coordinate 1,058 downwards.
TTACGCATCCCCACCTCTTTGGATCGCTTTACGGCCATGGCAGTAGACATATTAATGAAGTTAAAACAGGCGGTCACAATAAGTAGTACCCCAATAATGATGTAGGCGTAAAGAATGGCTTTTGGCGCTACACGGCCACTAAAAGTACCGAAACGCTCATCAAAATGATACTCTGTAAAAGGTGCCAACAGAAATGTTCTGGCCTCGCGGGTATCTTTGTCCCAATGCTTTTCTATAAAGTCGGGAAACTGGGTGTCCACTTTGGCTGGATCTACATTATTCTCTAAAAGCACAAAGGCCACGTTGTCACTTGAAATACTCCCCCAGTCATTAAACTCATTAGGCTCTTTGGCCTTCTTAGTTTCCATGGAGATGAAAATTCCAAAGGGAAAATCTGAGTTTTTCGGGGCATCTTCCATCACAGCTACTACCTTCAAATCGGTTTCCTTATCCAGTTTTATCGTTTGACCAACTGCCGATTGATTGGGGAAATATTTATCGGCCAGCGTTTTGTTCAAGGCTACAATATTGGGTTCATCGAAAACCGACTCCACACTACCTTCAAGCAGTTTCCAATCAAAAATATTGAAGAAGGAAGGCTCGATATAGACCAATTCGGGCTCTTCTTCATAATATTTAATTTCGCCATCATTATTCACAGAAATAAGACCGTAACGCTCATGCGAAATCAATGTAACTTCCTTTACCCCCACAATTTCATCCTTGATAGAAGGAGGCATGACCAAAGGCACTCCTCCCTGAGGGTACTCTCTACCGTCTTCCACATCAACATGCCCAACCCTGTATATCGAGTTAAAATTTTCGTGGTATTGGTTAAAACTGCGCTCTTGTTTTACAATCAAGAACATGACTAAGCTGCATGTAATCCCCAGCGTTAAGCCGCTGATATTAATGAGCGTGAAAGTTTTGTTTCGAACAAAATTTCTAACTAGTATTTTAAGATAATTTTTGACCATTGTATCTGTGTTTTGAGTTGTTCGGTAATCAGTTATCAGTTATCAGTTATCAGTTATCAGTTATCAGTTATCAGTTATCAG
>CAXBPM010000713.1:0-1779 GCA_963977345.1 uncultured Roseivirga sp. | reverse complement strand
CAGGTGGAGTACGCACCGGAGTTACCGCTTTCAAATCACTCAGAGCGGCCATTGCTGCCACAGGCGTGGGTTTACTCATTTTGGCCATTGGTAGTTTAGTAGCTTGGTTTAAGCGTACTGAATCAGGAGCCCAAAGCTTACGTGTAATCATGGCTGCAGTGGGTCAGGTGTTTGATTCCGCCATGGATGTGGTCACCTTTTTAGGCGAAGCCATTTATAATGCCTTCAAAAACCCTCAAGAAAGCATCAAACAATTGTGGGAACTCATCAAAACCAACATTGTAAACCGTATTACTGGCGTAGTAGATACCTTCAAGTTTTTGGCCGCTACTATAAAATCAGCCTTTGAGCTCGATTGGGAAGGAGTGAAAACCAATGCCGCCAAAACAGGCGAAAGCGTAATGCAAACGCTCACTGGGGTCGATGATTTGGGGAATGTAATCAAAGATACTTTCAACAAAGCCAAAGATGGCATTTCAGATTTCTACAACGAAATTAAAACCGATGCCCAACAGGCCATGGATTTGGCACGGGAAGAAAACGAGCTGAAATTAAAGAACCGGGCTTTCCTTATTGAAGAAGCCCAAATGAGGGCTAAAATAGCCGAACTCCGCGAATGGGCTACCGATGTTACCCGTACAGACGAAGAGCGCCAACAAGCATTGGCACAAGCTATCGAACTCACAAATCAGGTAGAAGCCAAAAAAATAGCCCTCAAGGCCGAGCAATTAAGAATACTTAAGGCACAGCAAGAAATTTCCATTACCGATGAAGATGGACTGGAAGAAGCCGCCCGACTAGAAGCTGAACTCATTGGTTTGCAAGAAGCCCGAGCCAGTTCCATGCGTAGGCTCACCGCCCAAGAATCTGCCCTCAGAAAAACAATGAACGATGAGCAGCAACGCGCCATCGACAGCCAAACAGAAAAGCAATTAAAAGCCGCTGAAAACCTTCAGAACTTAAGTATTGAGTTAATGAAGGCAGGGCAAGAAAAAGAACTGGCATTGCTCCAGCTGCAAACCGAACGCAAGATTGAAGCCCTACAAGGCAGCGAGGAACAAATTCGCAACCAAAAGGCCATTCTGTTAGAACTGGAAGAGGAGCAGATCCGCAGCGTAAAACAGAAATATGCCGACCAAGCCAAAGCCGATGAACTAAAAACGGTAAAGGATGGCATGAAAAAGCGTGCCGAAGAAAAGGCCGCAGAACAAGAAAGGAACAATTTCTTTATAGAAGAAGCCCGAAGAAAAGAGGAAGCACTTGCCCAAATTAAGCAAGAAGGCTTGGCCGCTTTCAGCGATGCCACAGACGGCATTGTGGCCTTATTGAGTAGAGATGAAGCAGCGCGTAAAAAGAATGCAGACCTGATTAAAACCTTTGAAACCGCACGAATTGCAGTGGGCTTACAGTCCGAAATACAGGCCATTTGGCAATATGCAAACCAAAACCCCGCCAACGCATTATTCCCTGGTGCGGCCACGGTAATAGCCGCCATTAAATCGGCAGTAGCGGTGGGCAGGGCAGGCGCAGCCATTAGCAGCATCAACAGCCAAAAGTTTTCTTTGGGTGGAATTCTCCGTGGGGCAAGTCACGCCATGGGCGGCATTCCCGGCATGGTGCGTGGTACAGGCCAACCAATCGAAGTAGAAGGCGATGAAATCATTCTTACTAAAGGAGTGAGCCGTCATCCAATAGGGCGCAGAATTGCCAGTAATTTAAATGCAGCATTTGGAGGGCGTAAGTTCGAAGCAGGTGGACCAATCAACCCGTTCAATAGAT
>CAXBPM010000712.1:0-1793 GCA_963977345.1 uncultured Roseivirga sp. | reverse complement strand
TGGATGTATTAGACTGCGCTCAGAAGTTTCTAAGAACGCATTACAGAAGGTTTCCAGTAGTAGACGTGAATGGTAGAATCAAAGGCCAAGTGAGTAGAAGAGATATACTTCAAGCCACAAGAGACTTAAAAACTTCCTCATGGTAAGAATTCAGAGAATTAAATAACAAAGCAGCGGTATTTTTCGCTGCTTTTTTTATGCCCATTTTTCAAAGTTAACTTAAGCCAAATCCTCCATTTAGTAGAAAAATAGCCTTTAAACTGACTTCTCAATACTGAATATACCGAAGCCTTAACCCCATGCCATCAAACAAAAACTGTGAGCTTATGAACAGAAAGGGCCCCCAAAGGTTACTATCAAATAGAACTGAGAGAAATGAACCATTAACACTTTCCATTATTCAGCCTAAATGAAATCGACCAAAAACTTACTTTATAAAACCTATAGATCAATTACAGGGAGCATTGCTTTTTACCCAACATTAATTGCCCTAGGCTTTTTTATATTCTCAGCCATTATCATGCTCATAGAATACGAGTCATTTATGATGGACTTTAAAGAGAACATCTCTTTTGTTTTGGTGAAAAGTAAAGAAGATGCCAGGTTGGTATTAGGCACCTTAGTGGGTAGCATTATCTCCTTAATGGTATTCAGTTTTTCAATGGTGATGATCGTGCTCAACAGGGCCTCCTCTACCCTTTCTCCGCGGGTTATCCCTGGTTTAATTACTGACAAGTCCAACCAAATAGTGCTCGGCTTTTATCTTGGAAGTATCATTTACAGCCTCATACTTATTGTTAATGTACAGTCTGAAGAAACAATTAACACCCCTGATTTCGGTATTCTTTTGGCCATGATTTTTGGTATTACCTGCTTGGCATTTTTCATGTATTTCATTCATACCATCAGTCAAAACATTCAGGTAGACAACATTCTTGACAGCATCTACTCAAATACAAGAAAAGAAATGGAACGATTGACTTTAGCTGAAGATGAAATAGAAGGAGAAAAACCCAATACGGAAAACTGGTTTACTCTAAACACCTCCAAAGCAGGCTATTTCAAAAAAGTGAGGGTAAATGAATTGGTAAAGCTATGTGAACATCACGAAATCAAAGTGCAAATGATCGAACCAGTGGGTTTCTTTTTTGTTGAGAGCTCCCCGCTCGTTTGCATCGACAAGAAAATAGATCAAGAAATAAAAGATGAGATCGAGAATTGTTTCATTTTATATCCTCAAGAATGGGTAAGCGACCATTACGTATTTGGCTTTAAACAAATTTCAGAAATAGCAGTAAAAGCACTAAGCCCTGGAATCAACGATCCTCGCACTGCTATAAAGGCAATACACCAGCTTACTTTATTATACATTAAAAAAATAAAAATGAGAGAGAAGTACATCCTTCAAGATAGTCAGGGGGAAAATAGGTTCTTCTTTAAGGAAATTACTTTTGAGAAACTTTTAGATGACTACATCACTCAAATCAGAATCTATGGAAAATCAGATACATTAGTGATGTTGGCCTTACTCCATGGATTATTAAGCATGCATAAAGCAGATGTAAATAGGCGTCACCAAAGCACTATTAAACGCTACTTTGAAGCCTTAATAGAAGTATGTAATAAGAACTTCGAAAGTGAATTAGACTTTTCTTTGGTCAACATAGTGATCGAAGAATTTAACCTCCTAAGCCCTTCCCAAGCATTGCGCAGTTGAGGGCTTAATGAGCATCAGAGCACATCATTCCATTCTTGATGACGCTTTAATGTAGCCTTTGCAAAAGGGCAAAGTG
>CAXBPM010000711.1:0-1795 GCA_963977345.1 uncultured Roseivirga sp. | reverse complement strand
AAGTTGACCATGAGTTTGAAAACGGCATCAACGACTTTTAAATGAAATCATTAAGCTTAGCAGGGGCATTTTGAATTTATAATTTCCAGCTCGTAAATCTAAAATTCACAATGGCCAACTCATTCTTCCAATTTAAGCAGTTCAGAATAGAGCAAGGAAATTGTGGAATGAAGGTAACCACCGAAGGCTGTCTATTTGGTGTACTGAATTTAGTGCATTCAACATTCCACCCTCAGCGTATTTTAGATATCGGAACGGGTACTGGCCTTTTAGCACTTATGAAAGCCCAGCAAACTGAAGCGAAAATAGACGGAATTGAAATCGATGAAACCGCCTTTCAACAAGCGAAAGTAAACTTCGAGAACTCCCCATGGGCCAATCGTTTGTCCGCAATTCATGTTGACCTTCTTGAATTCAAACCAAAGCACCTCTACGATCAAATCATCTGTAACCCTCCATTTTTTCAAGACAATCAACTCGGCAACAATAGCCAAAAGAACAGAGCCATTCATAATTCAAGCCTCTCCTTTGATGATTTAGCAACAAGTATCTCCAGACTGCTAAACCCAGAATCAGGAATCGTTTCAGTGCTTTATCCAGATTATGAAATGGGTGTCTTTAGTCAAAAAATGGAAGAGCGAGGGTTTTATACTGTGGCTGATGTTCAAATTCACAATCAAGTAGATAAACCCATTTTCAGAAGGGCTAAATCCTTCTCACGAATAAAACCAGATCTTACTATAGCAGAAACCTTCATCATCAAAGAAAGCAGTGGCGCCTATACCGAACATTTCGTCCGTTTGCTAAAAGACTATTACCTCCACCTTTGATCTGATTTGTAGTAGACGCTATTAATTGTTGCAGAGCCTAATTTATCTAAATATCTTCACCCCTATTACCTTAGAAAGAATATGGAAGTTTTAGGAATTGACATTGGTGGCACTGGAATCAAAGGCGCCATTGTAGATACACTTACCGGAGAAATGATTTCGAAAAGGTATAGGTTAGACACTCCTCAACCCTCTACTCCAGAAGCCTTGGCCAAAACCGTCAAAAAACTAAAAGACCATTTTGAATGGAATGGGCTAGTTGGATGCGCATTTCCAACAGTAGTTATTAATGGGAAAGCCATTTACAGTAGCAACTTAGACGATTCTTGGGTGGGGACTCAAATCGATGAAACGTTGAGCAAGTACTGTGATGGATTAAAGTTCACCGTCATCAATGACGCAGATGCAGCTGGTATTGCTGAAATGCGATTTGGCGTAGGGAAAGCTCTAGCAGGTTTAGTAATCACAATCACGATTGGCACCGGCTTGGGCAGCGGTGTTTTCTATAACGGCCAACTCATTCCTAATTTTGAACTGGGGCGCATCTATGGCCATGATGGAAACGTAATTGAGCACTACGCAGCAGGATCGGCAAAGACCAGAGATGAATTAAGCTTTAAGGAATATGGTAAACGATTCAATTTTTTCTTGAATCACGTTCAGCGGATTTGCTCACCAGATCACATTATTATTGGGGGTGGCTTGAGCAAAAAAATTCATAAGTTCAAAAAGCACATCAAAATCAACACGCCCTATTCCGTTTCGGCCAAATTGAATAATTCGGGCATCGTGGGTGCAGCAATGTATGCGGCAGAAAAGGCATAACGGTTCACGAAGACATTTAGGGACAAGACATAAAAAAAGGGGCTGAATCAATGATTCAGCCCCTTTTCAATTTATATATCCTTTAGGATTACTCAGCTACAACGTTGAATTTAACGTCTTTCTTCACCGACTTATGCAAA
>CAXBPM010000710.1:0-1806 GCA_963977345.1 uncultured Roseivirga sp. | reverse complement strand
GGACTTTCAACCGAACAGACGCAGCACATGACTGATCCTGACAAGAGAATGAAAAAAAAATTAGGATTTATTTATTGTATCAATGATTTTCTGCTTTGAGGACTCAGAAAGGGTGTTTTTTTCTTTAGCATTATTTTCAGACCAATAGCTTTCGAGAGACTTATCCATGATGTCCGATTGGTCTGAGTAGGAATTACAGGCCTTACACATACTCATGTGCATTTTTAATTGTAACTGCTCTTTCTTTGAAAGACGAGCGAGTTTCTTCTTTTCTATTAAAGCGGTTGCCCTCTTACAAGAAAGCATCAAAATGTTCATTAATCTACGCATCATACTTTCGAGAACCATTTAGTTTCTAGGCATTTTTTGAGCATTAGTTTAGCTCGGTGTACTATCTGCCAATAATTGGACGCGGTAATTTCTAGTTCCTGACAGATTTCTGCGGTTTCCTTTTGTAACAGGTATTTTGCCGAAACCGCTAATTTCCAATTTTCAGGCAAGTCCTCCATACAATAAGAGAACACTTCGTTAAAATCTCCATTATCAAAAACATTTTCATCAGCAGACCAAAGGTCTTCGTAACCATTGGTAGTCCAGTTATTGATTGAATTGAACATGCCGTCCGTAAGCTGTTCTGCCTCATCAAGCGATGTAGTTTGGTGTTTGGCCTTTTTTCGATAATGATCAATGATCAGATTGTTAAGAATTCGGAACAGCCATGTTTTTGGGCTGCTCATCTCTTGAAAGGAATCCATGGCCTTATAGGCCTTTATAAAGGTTTCTTGTACCAAGTCTTCGGCTACATCGGCCTTTTTTACCTTGTGCAATGACCAAGCGTACAAATCATCGCTAAAATGATTGACCCAAGTAGAAATTGTAACGCGCGAATCTGAATTCATTCAATGGTTTGTACTGACTCTACAAATTAAATGATTGCATCCATTAGATAAGGTCAGCACCGATGATTTTTTGCGTAAATTGCCGATTAAGTCAGAAGCCTTTCCAATAAGAGCTTTTCGTACCAAAACAAAGGGCTGTAAACCCTTTGAGCAACAACATTTATATGAAATTCGAAGAATACCGTATTGCCGAAGGCATTAAAACCAGTATTGAAAAGCTGGGTTATAAAAAACCAACCGATATTCAGTACAAATCTATTCCCCCAATCTTAAAAGGAGAAGATGTATTGGCCATTGCCCAAACGGGTACAGGGAAAACCGCGGCTTTTGCCATCCCAATTCTGCATATTCTTCAGGAAAGGAAACTGGGAAGTCGCCCTGATGGCGTAAAATGCTTGGTAATGGCGCCTACCCACGAGCTGGCCCTACAAATTGAGCAGACTTTCAAAACCTTAGGTAAGCATACTCGAGTGGTGACTTATTGTATTCACGGTGGGGTAGACCAAGAGCCACAGATCAAGCAATTGGAAAAAGGAGTCGATATATTGATTGCTACTCCTGGTAGAATGTTTGATTTGGTAAGTCAGGGGGCTTTAAACCTAAAGCGTGTTGAAATCTTGGTATTGGATGAGGCCGATCATATGTTGGATTTGGGCTTTATCAAAGACATTCGTGACTTGATGAAGCACTTGCCGAAGAAACGTCAAACACTTTTCTTCTCGGCCACCATTAACGAAGAAATTAAGGACTTGGCCTATTCACTGGTCACTCGCGCTATTCGAATTCAAATTTCCCCGAAAGACCCTGTTGCCAAGAATATCGAACATGCCATTGCCTTTATTGAAATGGATGATAAACGTTTCTTTTTAGAGCGCTTTATCAAACAACATGAAGACCAGAAGATTCT
>CAXBPM010000709.1:0-1821 GCA_963977345.1 uncultured Roseivirga sp. | reverse complement strand
AAATCAGTATTGATTTCTTGGTGGAGTTGTTGATTTCCTGACAAACCGAGGTCAGAGATAATCCCAAAGTGAAAATCTTTGATGTACTGAAGTGCTTCAGTATGATCTTCTTCGTCAATCAATTTTTGGAGAACAGCCTCAAAGGCATTGGTCATTTTGCCCATGGCAGAGACAATGACCACTAATTGATCCGAAATATTGGCTTCAATTATAGAAGTCATATTTTTTACCGAATCGGCATCTTTAACAGATGCGCCTCCAAACTTAAATACTTTCAATGCTCGTGAGTTATTTTTGTTAATTTCGCACTGCAAGTTATCAACGTTTTCTGAGATTAAAATTATAGTTGCACATGTCTAAAGCTGAAAATTCCCGAATTGCCCTTCCAGTAGGTTCCAACCTCGATCGTTTTATCATGAAGAACCAGGAATCATTTCCTTTTGCTTCGGGTGAATTATCACAACTGATCAGGGACTTAGCCTATGCTGGCAAGGTGGTGAACCGAGAAATCAACCGTGCTGGTTTGGCCGATATTACTGGCGCTTATGGTGCAGATAATGTTCAGGGCGAAGCGCAACAAAATTTAGATGTGGCTGCAAATATTCGTTTTACCCGTGCTTTGCAAAAGGGTGGGGAAGTAGCGGCCATCATTTCTGAAGAGAATGAAGACATTATTGACCTGAATACACCTACTGCGAAATACATCATTGCGATGGATCCGTTAGATGGTTCTTCCAATATTGATGTGAACGTTTCTGTGGGAACTATCTTTTCGATTTACAGAAGAGTTTCGCCAGTAGGGAGTCCTGTGACTATGGAGGATGTATTACAGCCGGGCACCGCTCAGATTGCCGCTGGATATATTCTTTACGGTTCGTCTACCATGTTTGTATATACGACAGGCAAAGGCGTGAATGGATTTACTTATGAGCCTTCTTTGGGTGAGTACCTGCTTTCGCACCAAGACATGAAAATGCCAGAATACGGCACTATTTACTCTGTGAATGAGGGCGGTTCTAAAAGCTTTCCGCAGTCAGTAACTGATTATATTGATAAGTGTAAAGACAGAGGTTACTCTGCACGTTATATCGGTTCTTTAGTGGCCGACTTCCACAGGAATTTATTGAAAGGCGGAATTTATTTTTATCCATCTACCGCCAAAGCACCGAATGGCAAACTACGTTTGATGTATGAGTGCAACTGTTTGGCGATGATTGCTGAGCAAGCTGGAGGCTTAGCCACCGATGGCAAACAGCGTATTATGGAAATTCAACCGACATCGCTTCACCAAAGGGTGCCGTTTTTTATAGGCAGCAAGAATATGGTGAAGGAAGCTTCTGAGGGGTAGTTGTTAGTTCTCGTTGAATCCGTGATTTTGTGTTGCTGAAAATTCCGAGACTTCGGAACTTACAGCATGACTTAACTTTGGGATTTGTGCATAAAAGCTCATTGCTGGTATTGTCTTAGATCCTTCGTTCCTCAGGAAAAGAAAACGGACGGCTTGCTGTTATTTAGCTACATTTTATGAAGGAAAAAGCGGTACTCTAAAGCAATTGTATGCACAATGCTTTTCATCCTGAGTGCACCGCGTTCGCAGAAGCTTTAGCGGATGAGAAGCGAAGGAACTAGAATTAAGCTCTGAGGCAAAAGTCTTCCCCTTCGGGGAATTCCGAAGCTTCGGAATAGATGGGGCTAAAACATAAGCAAAAAGGCCATCCAATTACTGGATGGCCTTTTTAGTGAGTAAGGATTTGATTTGCTTACTTATAAATCTCATTGATAATCCCCGCCAAACGAACACCTGCTTGGGCGATTCTTAGC
>CAXBPM010000708.1:0-1825 GCA_963977345.1 uncultured Roseivirga sp. | reverse complement strand
GTTTAGAGATTTCCTCAATGGCATTGTCGACAATTTTGGGAGGGAAGTTCAAGTTGAGTTAGGATGTAAATCTTTCTAATTATAACACAGTGGCCGTAATTCCGGCAGAAAGAATACTTTCACACATTGGCTTCAACTCGGTGAAAGAACCATTCTTCACTGTGCACTTTCCCTTATAATGAATCAACATTGTACACTGTTCTGCTTGTTCAGCAGTGTGTTTACACACCTTGACCAAAATATTAATGACATGTTCAAAAGTGTTGAAGTCATCATTGAAAACTACTAAATCACATAATTCCTCATCTGTAGTTTTCTCGAGCAACTCGACTAACTCTTCTTCTTGATAGCTGAAATTCATGTTGTTAAATTTTTACAAATGTACAAAAAAACACTTGACCCATAAACTCTAGCTTTGTCAAAATGGTTCGAAGACCTTTTTGGTGTCCACAGTTTTTTCACGGATATTCAAACTTTAATTCATTAGCTCTTTGCATGAACCCTACTTTAGTCATTTCAATCATAGGCGGATACTTTCTACTGCTTATCATTATTTCTCGATTTACCTCGAAAGGAGCCGATTCTGCTACTTTTTTTACGGCCAATAAGCAGTCGCCTTGGTATTTGGTGGCCTTCGGAATGATTGGAGCGTCCTTATCTGGCGTTACCTTTATTTCTGTTCCGGGCGAAGTAGGAACCAGTTTCTTCTCTTATTTTCAGGTAGTACTCGGTTATGTAGTGGGTTATATTATCATCGCTACAGTACTCATTCCGCTCTACTATCGCCTAAATCTGGTTTCCATTTATGGCTATCTGGAGCAGCGTTTTGGGTTTTGGTCATACAAAACTGGTTCATTTTTCTTTATGCTTTCGCGAACCATTGGGGCTTCCTTCCGCCTGTTTTTAGTAGCCAGTGTACTTCAAATCGCACTTTTCGATAGCTATGGTGTTCCTTTTTGGGTTTCTGTACTGGTCACCATCGCCCTCATTTGGGTCTATACTTTTAGAGGGGGAATAAAAACCATTGTGTGGACAGATACACTGCAAACCTTCTTTATGCTGTCAGCAGTGGTGGTCACGATTTATATTCTAACCAAAGAAATGGGCATTGGCATTGGCGATGCGATTACACAAATCCGCGATAGCGAGTATTCTAAAACCTTCTTCTTCGATTGGAACGACAAAAAAGATTTCTTCAAACAGTTTATTTCCGGGGTCTTTATTGCCATTGTTATGACAGGCTTAGATCAAGACATGATGCAGAAAAACCTGACCTGCCGAAGCTTGAAAGACGCCCAAAAGAATGTTTTCTGGTTCACTACTGCATTGGTTGTTGCCAACATACTTTTCTTGGGCATGGGCGCTTTACTTTATTTGTATGCTGGCCAAAATGGAATTGAGTTTCCGACAAGAACGGATGATCTTTATCCTTTAATCGCACTGAATCACCTCGGTGCTTTTGGTGGGATTGTATTTTTATTGGGTATTGTGGCTGCGGCTTACTCCAGTGCCGATTCTGCCCTTACTTCACTTACCACGGCTTTTTGTGTCGATTTCTTAAATTTTGAAAAGAAAGAAGAGTCGGTAAAGAAACCTATTAGACTTAAGGTACACTTGGGCTTTTCTCTATTGCTTTTTATCGTCATCATTATCTTCAACGCCATTAACGACAGCAGTGTAATTAGCGCTATTTTCAAAGTGGCTGGCTATACTTATGGCCCACTATTAGGCCTTTTCAGTTTTGGCTTGATGACCAAGTTGAAAGTAAGAGACAATTTGGTACTGCCCGTTTGTTTGCTTTCGCCAGCCATATCTTACCTTGTAG
>CAXBPM010000707.1:0-1828 GCA_963977345.1 uncultured Roseivirga sp. | reverse complement strand
GAAGAAATACACTACGAAGAAAAATGAGTCAAAACAAAATTAAGCTAGGCATGATTGGGGGCGGAAGTAGCTCCTTTATTGGGGTAGTGCACCGAATTGCGGCCTATATGGGCGAAAAGTACACCTTGGTAGGTGGCGCCTTCGACACTGACCACCAGAAAGCACTTGATTTTTCGAGTACACTAGACCTCGATCTTTCTAGATGCTATGCGAATATTGATGCTTTTATTGCGGGTGAAAATAGCTTACCAAAGTCTGAGAGAATTGAAGTGGTAGTAATTGTCACACCCAACTTCCTTCACTATACCATGGCCAAGCAATTAATTGAAGCAGGCTTTCATGTCATTTGTGAAAAGCCAGTCACCAACACTGCTGCTGAAGCCATTGAGTTAGAGCAATTAGTAACCAAACATAAAGTAGTTTTTGCCTTAACGCATACCTACACGGGCTACCCAATGGTGCGCCAAATGAAAACCATGATTGCTGAAGGCATGATTGGCGACATTCAAAAAGTAGATGCGCAATATTACCAAGGTTGGATCAACCCAATCATTCACGATAAAGAAAAGCGCAAAAGCGTTTGGCGATTAGATCCAGAAAAAGCAGGACAAAGCTGCTGTATGGGCGATATTGGAGTGCATGCATTTAACATGATAGAGTACACCACAGGTTTAAAAACCACCAAAGTACTTTCCGACTTGAGCACACTCTACAGTGACAATCCTTTAGACATTGACGGAACAGCTTTATTGCGTTTTGAAAATGGCGTTAGAGGTATCGTAAGGGCTAGTCAAATTGCTACGGGGGAAGAAAACAATCTTAAAATAGCAGTTTATGGCAGAAAAGGAGCGCTGAAATGGGACCAAGAAAATCCGAACTTCCTTTACTTTTTACAAGAAGATAAGCCCGTTCAGGTTTTTAAACCGGGTCATGTTTATAACAGCGATTTTGCTAAAGAAAGCACAAAAATGGCGCCTGGACATCCAGAAGGAATTTTCGACTCCATGGCCAATATTTATAACGGAGCAGCAAAAGCCATTCGGGGTGAAGAATATCAAAAAGGCGCCTTCCCTACCATTCATGATGGGGTAAGAGGAATGAAATTTATTGAAGCGGTTTTGGAGTCTACCCAAAACGGAAATAGTTGGACTGAAATAGTGGATGAGCATGAAGACAATTAAAGGACCCGCCATTTTTTTGGCGCAATTTGCAGACGATAAAGCCCCTTTCAATTCTTTAGATAGCATTGCGAAATGGGCGAGTGATTTGGGTTATAAAGCCGTGCAAATCCCTACTTGGGATTCGCGTTTGATTGATCTGGACAAAGCTGCCGAAAGCAAAACTTATTGCGATGAGCTGAAAGGCACTTTGGCCAATCATGGTTTAGAAGTCAGTGAGCTTTCTACGCACTTGCAAGGGCAATTGGTGGCTGTTCACCCTGCTTATGAAGAACTCTTTAAGGGTTTTGCTCCAAAAGGAATGAACGCCAAACAGCGAAATCTTTGGGCAATCGACCAAGTAAAAAAAGCGGCTGTCGCCTCTAAGAATTTGGGCTTAAAAGTTCATGCTTCGTTTTCAGGTGCATTGCTTTGGCCCTATTTCTATAATTGGCCGCAACGCCCTGCTGGCTTAATCGAAAAAGGATTTGCTGAATTGGCCAACCGATGGCTCCCTATTCTGAATCATTTTGACGAAAACGGAGTCGATCTTTGCTATGAAGTACATGCAGGGGAAGACCTCCACGATGGCATCAGCTTCGAAATGTTTTATGAGGCTACCGGCAAACACGACCGGGTAAAAATGCTTTACGATCCCTCCCATTTTGTGC
>CAXBPM010000706.1:0-1832 GCA_963977345.1 uncultured Roseivirga sp. | reverse complement strand
TTTGCTTGCCTATGGCGTAAATCAAAATCAACATGGCAATCAGCAAAAAGAGTTTAACCTCTCCTTCGATCCGCTGAAACAACAATACCAATCCATAACTGAAAACGAATGATATGACGATAGTGATAATGATGTTACCAATAATTCCGTAGACTACTTCTCCCGCTTGCTCAGTTTCTGCATTTCCTGTAAGAAAATAGAAAAACATAATACCGAGAATATCAGAAAAGGTACTCTCATAAATCATGAATTCCTTTTTGTCTTTCATTAAGCTGGTCACGCTCGGTATTACAATGGCGCTACTCACAATAGAAAGCGGAATGGCGTACACCAATGAGATTAAAGGATCTTCTTGGTAAAATTGATTGATGATTAACGCAATTAGAAAAGCACAGCCCCCCAATGAGATTAAGGCCACCGTAAAGGATTTCCATATAATGGGCCATTTCTCCTTACTCAACTCTAGATCCAAAGCCGCTTCTAATACAATCATTATTAGCCCTACAATCCCTAACAGTTCTAGGGTGCTAAAGATCAGCTTGTCTTGATTGATCCCGTAGGCGTCAAGCCCAAACTTTATCCCAATACCCAAGATGATCAAAAGGATGACACTCGGGATATTTGTACGCTTAGAAAGTATATTGAACAAGTGTGAAAATATGATCACACAAGACAGTGCTATGATAAGGTTGTATACATTCATGGTCTAATAATAGGGAAAAGAAAAATTCCGAGGTTAAAAATGCGGTTAATAATTGACTTCAACCTCATTTTTACGTTTACGGTTACAAATAAGAATTGATCAAGCATTAAGCTCCTCCTATTCTTGAGTATTGACTATCGTTGTGACAAAAATAAAACGACAAAGACTAATAAAAAATAGAGCGCTATATTCTAATATTGTATCGATGAAAAGTCTTTTCAAATCCATTCTAATATCGCTGACCTTATTGGTCTATGGAATTAGTGTGGATAGCTTGTTGCACAGGACTTTGGTTAAACACCAAGTTGAGCACACTCAGGCAGACAGAGTTGAGAATGCCTTCACTCCTTCTTATTCTAGTTTATTTCATTTACCAGTCTTTAATGAGTTGGTCACTGAAACATCAACTAGTTTTCAGGAGTCAGAGACAAACTACCTCCCTCATTGGGCAGTCGTTAAAAACTCAGGTTCTGATAACACAAAGCAAGCCCTTTGGCGGAAGGAACTGGTAAGAACCAGTCAAATCAACCTGAGCCTTACGGTGAAAGACATCATTTTCCCATTCCATACCTTCTCGTAAGCATTCCATTTATCTCTTAGGCGAACGTTCCGTTGGCCATGTATTTTTTGGTTTCAGAATTCATTATGGAATTCTGTGGCCTCCAATATTATTTAATCTAAAAGAAAATGGAATTATCATCAACACTATTTGGAATAGCTGCCATGGCAGTATTTGTGCTCCCTATTGTTTATTTACAAGGAATGCAGAAGAAAAAGGAAAAGAAATTATTCGCTGAATTTCTCCAGTTAACGCAAGAGAAAGGCTTAAAACTCACCCACACTGAGGTATGGAATTATGTGTATTGTTTGGGTTTGGATGCTCAAACCAAGCAGCTCATTCACTTCAAAAAGAAAGGTGAAACACCCGAAATCCAACTGATCGACTTAAAGCCATTCAAAAAATGCACTGTCAATAAAGTGGGTAGAACAGTAAAAACAAACGATGGCCCTGTTACGATAATTGAGCGTTTACACCTGACTTTAACACCCACAAACGCACAAGGCAAAGCTCAAAACATAGAGTTTTACAATGCGGATGAAAGCAGTTCGGTGACTACAGAGTTGCCTT
>CAXBPM010000705.1:0-1833 GCA_963977345.1 uncultured Roseivirga sp. | reverse complement strand
CGCTTTGGCCTTACCTGGCTTTAGCTGGGATACTTGGCTTTCTATTCGTTCTTTTTGTGATTAGAAAATCAAAAAAAGAGAGTAACCCAAAGTCCATTTATTTCAAAATAAATCAAAAAGCGACAGAATTAATCTCAGGCATCAAGGCGATCAAGAAAGTGTCGAACCCCTTAGGATTTTGGCTTTCTACTTTCGGTATTTGGATATTGTACTTTGCTATGCTCTATGTTATATCCTTTGGTTATGCTCCTACTGCAGAACTGTCATTTTTGGCAGGAATTGCAGTCTTAGTAATGGGAAGTCTTGGCATGGCCGCACCAGTTAACAATGGCATTGGGGCCTATCAGGCCTTAGTGGCAAGCATTTTAGTCATTTATGGCATATCTCATAACGATGGTTATGTTTTTGCAGTGGTCTCGCATGGATCACAAGTAGTTTCAGTTATCTTATTTGGATTTTTGAGCTTACTGATTCTTAACTTTAGAAAAAAGAAAAAGAGAATTGACACCAACTAAAAATAAAATATATAGTCCTAAAGCATTAAAAGCACTCATGCTTAAATGGAAAAGCCAAGGTGAAAAAGTAGTTTTCACCAATGGCTGTTTCGATATTCTTCATTTAGGGCATATTGACTATTTGGAAAAAGCCAAAACCTTAGGTTCTAAGCTGGTGGTTGGCCTCAATGATAACCCTTCAGTAAAAAGACTTAAGGGTGAAGAAAGACCAATAAATGATGAAAGCGCAAGAGCTAGAATGCTTGCGGCCTTAGCTTTTGTTGATGGCGTAACGCTATTTTCAGAAGACACTCCAAAAGAGTTGATCACTTATTTAATTCCGGATATTCTGGTAAAAGGAAGCGACTACGATTTAAGCAACATTATTGGGGCAGATATCGTATTGGCGAACGGTGGAGAAGTAAAAACCATTGACCTAGTTGAGGGTTACTCCACTACAAATTTGATTCAAAAACTTAAATAATAAAGGCTATGTTTTTAGTATTGATTATAGTGATTGGAATTGGCAGCTGGCTAGTTCAACGGAATTTGAAAAAGAAATTTAAGAAATACTCTCAAGTAGGCCTTAATATTGGACTCACGGGAAGAGAGATTGCGGAGCTGATGCTCCGAGACAATCAGATTCATGACGTAAAGGTAGTCTCAGTACAAGGCAGATTAACCGATCACTACAACCCAGCAGACAAAACGGTAAACCTGAGCCCAGAAATATACGAAGGTCGTTCAGTAATGTCTGCCGCTGTAGCTGCTCACGAATGTGGCCATGCAGTGCAACATGCAAAAGCTTATGGCCCTTTGAAAATGCGTTCTGCTTTAGTGCCAATACAGAATGCCAGTGGCAGAATAATTAACATCATCTTTATGGTAATGCTTTTCGGGTCTTTTGCTATTACTCAATTTGACCTATTCACAATGGGTCTTCCAATCGTTATAGCTTGTTATTTCATTTTCACTCTATTTGCCTTTATTACCCTACCTGTGGAATACGATGCTACAAACCGTGCGTTAGCATGGATAAATGATCGAAATATTGTTACCCCAGATGAGCATGGCATGGCAGAAGACGCGCTAAATGCAGCTTCAAGAACATATTTAGTGGCCGCACTCGGCTCATTAGCTATGTTACTTTACTACGTACTGATGTTTGTGAATAACGACTAAACATTAAACTGAATTTATTACATTTGCTAACAAACGTTAGGTAAATACTAAAGCATGAATTTCGAATTAACCGAAGAACAATTAGCGGTTCAACAAGCCGCTAGAGAATTTGCACAAACTGAACTTCTTCCAGGAGTCATTGAAAGAGACGAAACCC
>CAXBPM010000704.1:0-1844 GCA_963977345.1 uncultured Roseivirga sp. | reverse complement strand
TTCCTAAACTTGTTGTAGCGATCTACATTCAGTTCGGCCAAATTCTCACTGATGTCCATCAATTCTTGAATCTCTTCAGGAGTTTTCTCTTTCAATACACCAATCAATTCCAGCGTTTCTTTTTGGAAACGAGGGTATGATTTTTCGGCATTGCAAGGGGTTTCGAAATCGAGGGTTTTGGCAGGAGAAAGTACAAATAACATAATTGATCTTAAGCTTTACACAAACATACTATTTGAGGGCCTGACTTGTTTGGGAAAAGTATTGAAAGTTTAAATAAGCGATTGAAAACTTCGGGTTCACTGAAAAAGAAAAAAGCCCTTTCGGGCTTTTCTGATTCAATTATTTCTGCATTTGTTTATTTCCTTCTTGCCAGGCGACAATGCCGCCTTTCAGCTCATAGACTTCCTTGAAACCCATCTCCTTCATCATTTCAAAGGCTTGGTTACTCCGTCCTCCTGAATGACAGTATACTGCGACAGGTTTGTTCTTGTCCAAACCTTCCAGCTGCGTTTTAAAATCAGGCCCATTAAAATTCATCAATGTAGAATTCTTAATAGCGCCTTGTGCGTACTCATCTGGCGTTCTTACATCTATAACTTGCACGGAAGCATCATCAGCCATTAAAGCCTCAAACTCATTAGCGTCTACTTGTTTCGCTACATTTTCCGCACAACCTAAAGTGAAGAAGGCCACTCCCAAAATCAATAATAAGGTTCTTTTCATCATGTCAATAAGTTTCCGTCATCGTCCCAAGTGGCAATATCAGTTCTTTTAGTTTGATCTACACATTTGGCCAACCATTCTTCTTCGTAAGCCATGCCTTGTTGTTTCAACACGTCTTCTGGAATACCATCCCAAACACCAGGCGCATTGCCTTTATAGCCCAAGTCCTTCACTCCTATTTCAGAAGTAAAATAACCTGTCATGGTTAGGTTTCTCATGTTAGTAAAGAATTTTTCTCCGTGCTTGAGACCGGCTGCAGTTTTGCCTGGATAAGCAATGCTATCGCAAATGGCCTTATGTTGTTCGTCACTTAGCTTTTTGAATTCCATACCATACAATTTGTTGGAATGGGAATCGAGCCAAGCCAAACCGCCACGGATGGGCAATTGGTTATTCGGCATATCCTTCACAATAAACTCGATAAACTCAGGTACACCTGCATCCGTTGCCGACCCAAACTCAGCATTGGCTGGAAGAATGATGTCGCACAACACTGCGATCGTCTCTAGTTCATGCTCATTGAAAAAGGTTTCTGAAAGTACCTTAGCATCATGTTCCTTTTCCGCTTCATTCCTTCCATAGCCTGGGAATTGCGCCATTTCGGGGGTTTCAACTGTGCTTTCTGGCGCACAACCAGTCACGAGCAGTCCGCCTGCTACAGAACCGACCAATAAAGATTTTAATGATTCGCGTCTATCCATGACTTAAATATTTCTTTGTTTTACTTGTTCAATTAAATAATCTGATGCTCTCCAAGCCAAGGCCAAAATGGTCCAAGTTGGGTTTTTATCCGCTTGCGATACAAATGGACCTGCATCCATAATAAACACATTCGCGCAATCGTGAAGCTGGTTGTATTTGTTGGTCACCGACTCTTTCTTGTCGTTCCCCATTCTGGTGGTTCCCACTTCGTGAATAATCTCACCCGGAGCGGTCAAGCCAAAGTTTCTATCTTTTCCAGGCTTATCGCCTAACAGAATACCACCCGTAGCATCTAAAATTTGCTCAAAAGTATCCTGCATGTGCTCGGCTTGATTGATCTCATGCTCTGTCCATTGGTAATTGAACTTAAGCACTGGGATTCCCCATTCATCGACTACATTATCATCGATTTCGCA
>CAXBPM010000703.1:0-1847 GCA_963977345.1 uncultured Roseivirga sp. | reverse complement strand
GCTGGTACTTTGAACGGTTGTCCTGATTCTGATGGTGACGGTGTGAAAGATAGCGATGATAACTGTCCTGAAACTGCTGGTTTGGCTTCAAATAATGGTTGCCCAGAAGTTAAAGAAGAAGTGAAAAAAGTGCTTGATCTTGCTGTAAAAGACATTCAGTTCAATTCAGGTAGCGATGTGTTAAAGTCATCTGCAAATGGATCATTAGACCAAGTGGTTGAATTGATGAAAGCAGAAGATTTCAGCTTAGAATTGAGTGGTTATACTGACAGCACTGGTGATGCAGCTAAAAACCTAGATTTATCTAAAAGAAGAGCAAACGCTGTAAAGCAATACCTAATGAATAAGGGAATTGCTTCAAGCAGATTATTTGCCGATGGATACGGAATTGTAAACCCAATAGCAGACAATAAAACGGCAATTGGAAGAGCAAGTAACAGACGAGTAGAATTGAAAATTATCTTTAGATAGTAAGGTAAATCAAACAAAAATAGTGGAGAGGTTGTTGTAAAGACGACCTCTCTTTTTTTGTGCTTAGGTTAACTGTTTTGGTCTTAAACACAAATTTTAGTATTTGTAAATCCAATGTATGTGTTTGAAGTTGAGGTGAGTCGTGAAGTATTTACCTTTAAAGACCGAATATTTTTCGTTTTTCTTTTTTACATGAACATATGTTCATACCTTTGATAAAAACCTATCTAAATGGAAGAGCAGCTTGACAATGAAAGGGTCGAGAAGATTGCCTTCGTGCTGAAGACTATTGCGCACCCTATGCGAGTCGGTATCATTGATCTCCTTAACAGGAATGAAAAGATGTCGGTGAATGATATTACAGCGTACCTTGGTTTAGAACAATCTCTTACCTCACATCATTTGGCTAACCTTAAAATGAAAGGTGTACTCGGCAGCAAACGTGATGGTAAGAATATTTTCTACTTTTTGAAGATGAAGGAAGCCCCGGAAATCATCAAAATATTAGAAGATGTTAAGGTTAATGTTTTTTAGAACTTCCTTCCCAAAATACTGGTTACATTGAAGAACTCAGTTTTCTCAATTATGCCGATACAATCAGTAAACCCTTCGAATAACCAAGTAATTCAAGTTTTTGAACCTCATTCAGAGGACTATGTTCAGGCTGCAATCGAACGGGCCGACCTCCAATTTTCTACATGGAAGAACGTGCCATTTGCTGATAAAGCCAGCCGTTTTAATAAACTGGCTGATGTGCTTGAAGAACGCAAAGAAGCTTTGGCCGAAATCATGACCTTAGAAATGGGAAAGCTTACGGCTGAGGGTATTGCTGAAGTTGAAAAATGCGCACTCGTTTGTAGATATTACGCTGATAATGCTGAGAAATTTCTGAAAGATGAAATCCTCAAATCTGATCACTCTAAAGCGTTTATAAGTTATTACCCTTTGGGCACTATCTTGGCCGTAATGCCTTGGAACTTCCCATTGTGGCAAGTGTTTAGGTTTGCGGCTCCCACCTTAATGGCGGGTAATGTAGGCTTGTTAAAACATGCTTCAAATGTACAGATGTGCGCCCAAGCCATTGAAGATGCTTTTATCGAAGCAGGTTTTCCAAATGGGGCCTTTCAGAACCTAAGAATAGACTCATCTAAGGTAGAAGCCATTATTAATGATGATCGCATTAAGGCGGTAACCCTGACAGGAAGTGAAGGAGCAGGAAGCGCGGTAGCAAGTGCAGCAGGTTCAAAAATCAAAAAATCAGTTTTGGAATTAGGCGGAAGCGATCCGTTTATAGTACTGGACAATGCTGATATGGATTTAACGGTACGCGCTGCGGTAAAAGCCAGAATGCGAAATTGCGGACAGAGCTGTATTGC
>CAXBPM010000702.1:0-1848 GCA_963977345.1 uncultured Roseivirga sp. | reverse complement strand
CCTTATGTGAAAGACCTTTTGGCCGATCACCATTATTGTTTACAAGAATTGAGAACGCTTTCTTCAGGCGCTTCGGACAAGAAGAACAATGCCCTTTCGGTCACTTGGCATGCGCCAGAACCAGGCATTGGAATCAGGGCTTCTGCTCAGTTATCGCAGATTCCATACAGTTTCGATAACTCACTTCCTACTAAAGAAGTATTCCCTGAAGGCCAATTAGATGCCGATTTACAGCAAGTTGACTTAAGAAAGACCAATAGCTGGCGTTTGAAGTTGGGTCAAATTGAAACACCTGAAATGGTGGAAGTACAGCTCGTAAATGCCGTAGCGCCCTTTGTTCTATGTAATCGCCTTTCGAATTTAATGCGAAAAGAAAACACGGGCATGAAGCACATCATTAACGTTTCGGCCATGGAAGGCAAGTTCCACCGTTTCCATAAAGAAGACCGACATCCGCATACGAACATGGCCAAAGCTGCCCTGAACATGATGACGCACACTTCGGCTTCTGACTTTGCCAAGGATGGTATTTATATGAATGCAGTAGATACGGGTTGGGTGACTGACGAAGATCCCGCTGAGCTTTCCAAGGCAAAAGAAGAGGTACACGACTTTCAACCACCATTGGATATTGTAGACGGAGCCGCCCGAGTAATGGATCCTTTGTTTGATGGAATCAACACTGGAAAACACTGGTGCGGTAAGTTCTTAAAAGACTACAGACCAATAGATTGGTAGGGTAAACTTCAATTAAAAAAACAGCCCTTTAATGAAATTCATTAAAGGGCTGTTTTGATATATAGGCGCTTTGTTACTCGCTTCTCAACGCATCCACTGGATTTGATCTGGTGGCTAAAATTGATCGGTAACTCACGGTCAGTAATGCAATCGCCATGGTCATCAATCCTGCCACAATAAATGCGATTGGGCTAATGTTCACATGATAGACGAATCCATTCAGCCAATTTTTCATGATCCAAAAAGCAAAGGGGCTGGCAATGATAAAGGCCAAGAACACTTGCTTTGCGAAGGTGGATGACAGTAAATAGAACAAGCTCAATTGACTAGCACCTAACACTTTTCTGATCCCCAATTCCTTGGTTCGTTTTTCAACGGTGAACGAAGCCAAACCAAATAGGCCCAAACAAGCCACGAAAATACTGAGCCCAGCTCCCACTTTATAAATCACACTGGCTTGTTGTTCTGCTTGGTAAAAATTCGCCAATTGGCTGTCTAAAAAGTGTGACTCCATGGCCGTAGCTTGATCGAACTTATTATGCACCTCTGTAAGGCCAGCCACCACATTCGCCATGTTACCGGAAGCCTTTACCGTAAAGTAATCTATAGATGCTGCAGGGTTATTCCAGTAACCCAATACGATAGGCGCTACTTTGTTGTGCAGCGACTGAAAGTTGAAATCCTCTACCACACCAATAATCTGCACACGTAAACTTCTACCACGTGAAGTCAATTCTATGGTTTCCCCTATTGGGTTTTCCAAACCAAAAGTAGCCACTGCTGTCTCATTGAGTAAAATTTTAGTGCTGTCTGTAGCATCAATGCCAGTAAAACTCACCCCATCCTTTAATTTAAAACCGAAAGTCTCAATCAGGTTTTCATCAAAACCCATATAGAATACATCTACTGAATCACGGGTCTGTTGCTTTACATTGTTTGTCACAGCGGTAACTTCACTAATGCCTTTCCATTCTCCTGGTACTCGCGTGGAAACAGATACCGACTCCACCCCGGGCACATTGGCCAATTCGGTACGCATGGCTTTAAAGTTTGTTCTAACATTCGCGTTGTTAATATCAATCACGACCAAGTTGTTGTCCTGAAAACCAA
>CAXBPM010000701.1:0-1853 GCA_963977345.1 uncultured Roseivirga sp. | reverse complement strand
ACATCATTCCATTCTTGATGACGCTTTAATGTAGCCTTTGCAAAAGGGCAAAGTGGAATGATTTTGACCTTATTCTTGCGTGCGTACTCCACAGCATATTCAACCAGTTTTACCCCCATACCCGTACCTCTAAGGGTATCGCTTACTTCGGTGTGGTCAATGATGATTTTATCGGAACCTGCTTTCGAGAAAGTCATTTCGGCTAGGCGTTCTCCCTCTTTTTCAAAATAAAAACTACCCTTATTCTCTGTTTCTTGTAGTTGTATAATAGTCTCCATGATTCCGTTTTGAATTTACAGTACCAAGTTAATAAACAAGAGTGAAATTTATATGGATAGCATTACTCACTGAAGGAAAAAAGTAAACCCATGCAAATACGTTACATGGGTTCATTGTTTCTAGGTTGAGGTATAGAAAATAACTGAGCCTCTTCAATTACTTTCCGATACAAAGGTGCATGAATCAGTATCCAGCCAGCTATGTGAAACACATAAATCCATTTACTAAGTGATTTACCTAGGTCAAATCAATGGAGCCGGAAGAGAAATGACACAGATTTAGCAACCAAAAGCCCAAAGATCACTTCACATTCAAAATAAATCTTCTTCGTAGAAATATTTATCCTACTCAAGACCAAACAGTTGAGGATTATTCGAAAAATTAGTTCGTTTTTTTAGCTCCTGATGTTTGTAAATCAAGAACAGTATACTACTTTTGCATCACCTTAAACGAAAGGGATTACAAAACAAAGATATTGGAGCGGTAGTTCAGCTGGTTAGAATGCCTGCCTGTCACGCAGGAGGTCGCGGGTTCGAGTCCCGTCCGTTCCGCAAAAAGCCTTAGAGAAATCTAAGGCTTTTTTTGTGCCCTTAAAGCAAATTTGCAGGGGATTACTCTAACATTAAATATTTACAAGGCATTAATTTTATAGAAACCAATTTTGAGGCCTACGTAATCATCTCATGACTTCACTATTCTTGCCTTCAGCAATTGGAATTCATGTTATTTGGAATTTCTCACCGATTTAATACCTTCCCTCATGTGTTATGATGTAGAAACCCAACTGAGGCGAAAAATAAAAGAGGCCCTACACCAAGGGGCCGCAATTGAAGAGATTGAATACCTAAGAATAAAATTAGATCAATTTATACAAGCCTATGGCGAAGAGGAATTAGCATCCCATGAACACCATTGGACTATGGGGTTCCAGCATCAGAAAATACCAGTCATTACAAACGAACAGCCTGAAACACTTCAGTTCTATCAATGGGGACTTATACCCTCTTGGGCAAAAGATGCGCAAGCAGCGAGTGAAATTTCAAATAAATGCCTGAACGCGAGAGGAGATACTATTTTTGAAAAACCTGCTTTCAGAACAGCCGCTAAAGATAGGCGCTGTATCATACCTGTATCGGGTTACTATGAGCATCATTGGGTCGATAGTAAAGGAAAAACCAAAGTCCCCTACTTCGTGAAGCGGAAGAATGACGCGCCCCTTTACTTGGCGGGTCTGTGGGAGTCCTGGTTTGATAAAGAGACAGGCGAAGAAGTGAGAACCTGTTCCATCATTACCACTTCGGCCAATGCGCGGTTGGCCAAAGTACACAACAGAAAACCAGATGACCCAAGAATGCTTGTCGTGCTGCCTATAGATAGAGTTCATGAGTGGTTAGCTCCCATAAATGGAACCGCAGACATTGACTTGCTGAAATCATTATGTGTCCCTTTTGAAGATGAATTATTGGACATTTATCCCGTAAGACAATTAAGAGGTAATGCAGGAATTGGCGATTCTCCGCTGTCCTCAGTAAGGTTTGAATACCCTATCATTGGATTGCCCGAAAACAATTAAA
>CAXBPM010000700.1:0-1854 GCA_963977345.1 uncultured Roseivirga sp. | reverse complement strand
TTAACGTTAAAACCTTTATCGGCTAGGCAAATGGCTGCTGAAAAACCAGCAAATCCAGCACCTATTACTACCACCTTGCCGTTTTTCATAGAGGATATTTTATTAACGTGTTTTATATACGCTTAATTTATCCTTTAAAAGTTTTCTGGCAATGTGAATTCTGTTTTTTACTGTGCCAATTGGAATTTGCTCTCTATCGGCAATCTCTTGATATTTAAACCCTCTGAAATACATCATGAAAGGAGTTTTATAAACATCATCAAGCTGGTCAATCGACATATTGATGTCGTTCAAGGTAAAATCTCCGTGAGCTCTATTTTCAATTTTGGTGCTTGAAGAATTTATAAAGTGGAGGTTATCGGTGGTATCAATGAAAGTACCCCTTCTCATCATTTTCTGATAATTGGTGATAAAGGTATTTTTCATAATCGTATATAACCAAGCCTTGAGGTTTGTTCCTTCTGAAAACTTATCTCTGTTCTTATACGCTTTCATCAGAGTTTCTTGAAGCAAATCATTTGCGTCTTCTGAATCTCTAGTAAGCTTTAAAGCAAAAGGTTTTAGTGACTTAGTCATTAGTCCGATCTCGTGGTTGTACTCAAGAACTGTCATGGCTGTGTTTTTATTTTGTTGAACAAATATCAGTAAACGTTAAACAGAATACAAACAAAAACCGTGAAGTTTTTTGGAATGGGTGTTAAATAAGGCTTAATATCTGGGCAAAAATCGCCTAAGAAACATAGTTAAATGCTCTGATGGTGCTAGAGAAGTGTTTTGAGTTGATGTGTTTTAATTTGAGAATAATCCCTTGACAAAAGAACCTGTTTTGAAAATTGGGTTTAGTATGTAGAGAAAATTACTCCTTTGGGGATGTAGTTGTAGAATTTTCTTCCAGAAAAGCGATGAGATCGTTCAGGCCTGTAAGAGAAGAGACATTTTCAGGTAATTGAAGGTCTTGACCAACCACTTGTCTCCCGCTAACCAAGATTTCAGAAACAGGGAAAAGGTTTGATAGTTCTTCAATGTATTCTGTGGGAGTTGAATTTTGAGGCTTACCAGTGAGTACAGTAATTAGATATTCAGGTTCATACACTTCATAAGCCATTTTTAAATCATCAAGAGGTAAAGTTTGGCCGAGGTAAATCACTCTGCCACCCCTAGATTTTATAAGGTAATTAGCGAAAAGCAAGATGAGCTCATGAAGTTCACCCTCAGGCAAAAATAGCATGTACTTTTTTGCCGAGCTGTCTACATTCGTTTGCTGACCATCAATAGCGACCATGATTTTCTGTCGTACTAGGTGGCTGATGAAATGTTCTTGAGCTGGGTTTATAGCGTCTGTCAGCCACATTACTCCAATTTTAGAAAGGAATGGTATCACCAAGTTCATCATGGTTCTCTCAAAACCATGCTTTAGCGTGTTTGCGTTTATAATTTTTTCGAACCGCTGTTCGTCCAAATCAATCATACATAGCGTAAGGGCATAGATTTGATCTGCGAAGTTGGTACTGTTATCGGAAATATTGATGATGGCTTCGTTCAGTTGCTCCCGAGTCATTTCGGCAATCTTCGATATTTTAATGCCGTTATCTTTCAACAATGAAACGTTGAGGATAAGCTTCAGGTCGTCTTGATCGTAAAACCGAATATTGGTTTCTGTTCTCTTTGGATTAATGAGGTTATAGCGCTGTTCCCATATGCGTAAAGTATGGGCCTTAATGCCTGATAAATGCTCTAAATCTTTGATTGAATAATTCGCCACGGCTATATATCTTCTTCTTTAAAATACTTCTTTGGAATCAAAAAGAGCCCGAAGGACTCTCCATCCTCTTTTTCTTTCGATTTATGATGTGC
>CAXBPM010000699.1:0-1854 GCA_963977345.1 uncultured Roseivirga sp. | reverse complement strand
GACTGACGATGCACCAGATTTACTAGTTGATTTTCATATCGTGATCGATCAGAAAGTGAATAACATGACTCACAATGATTACCCCTACGATGTTAGGTATTGGTCGGGTTATCAAGTGGAGACCTATACTTTCAACCAAGGCAGTATTGTGATCCATATGGTGGATAATAAGAAAGAGTTTTTGGTTTGGCAGGGCATAGGCAGTAAAACCCTAAATGATGTGCCGCCAAAGGATGCCGAAGAAAGAATTAAGAAAGGAGTAAAAGCCATCATGGCCAAATTCCCTACAGCGAAAAAATAAAGCAATTCCGTATAAAAATGCCCTTGTTGATGTTTGGTCAGCAAGGGCGTTTTGCTTTATGTTTGTCAGTTTAAGGCTTCGGTAGTAAAGAACAGACAGATGCTTTCGGTTTCTTTTTTCTTGATTTGGTAAATCAAGAAAAACTCAACGCTCAGCATGACGCTTAATTTTGAGGGGGCTACTCACCTCAAAGCCTCCCACAGCACCTCCACCGGATGCTGGGCAATTCTGCTTGTACCATCTTTGATTTGATGACGACAACTGGTGCCAGCAGCAGCAATGATTACCTCTTTGGGTTGCTGACGCACCGTAGGGAAGAGTACCAGTTCACCAATTTTCATAGATACCTCATAGTGCTCCTTTTCATAACCAAAAGAGCCTGCCATACCACAGCAGCCCGAAGCAATCATATGCACAGTAAAATTCTTAGGCAACGAGAGCATTTTCTTGGTAGGTACCATAGACGAAAGCGACTTCTGGTGGCAATGACCATGTACTTTAATTAGCTTAGTCTCCGTATTGAATTGCTCGGAAGTAAGATTCCCTTTATCTATCTCTTGGGCCAAAAACTCTTCAATCGTAAATACATGTGCCGAAAGTGCTTTTGCCTTTTCCTGCAATTCGCCTCTCGTTAAGCTGATGTATTCATCACGGAAAGTCAGAATGGCTGAGGGTTCTACGCCAATTAAAGGAGCATTGACATCTACTAGTGCACTGAATTGTTGAACGTTCTGTTCTGCCAAAGCTTTGGCTTCATCCAACAAACCTTTAGATAGCTGCGGACGACCAGAATCGGCATGAGGGACATAGAGTACTTCATAACCAAGTTTATCCAATAGTTTTACTGTGGTTTTGCCAATTTCAGCATCGCTGTAATTGGTGAATTCATCACAGAAAAAATAGACCTTACGATTTGAGGTTTTGGGCTTAAATTCCTTTTTCAACCACTGGGCCAAGGGCTGTTTGGCCAAAGCAGGCATGCTTCGTTCTTTCGCAAAACCTGCAATAGCTTTGGCAATATTTCCCGTTAAGCGGTTTCCGAACACTAAATTATAAGCCCATGGCGCTTTGCTGGCCAGTTTCATGCTTTTAGAAAAGTGTGCAATCTGTTTGCTCCGGAAAGGAATCCCATTGCTTTTGTGGTATTGATGTTGCCATTCGCCTTTGAGTTTGGCCATGTCCACGTTGGAAGGGCATTCAGAAGAACAGCCTTTGCACGATAGACATAAATCCATCACCTCTTTAATCTCTGGGTTATCAAACGGGTTGGCGTCTGTTGAATGAGTAAGGATTTCGCGCAGCATATTGGCCCTGGCCCGTGTGGTGTCCTTTTCATCGCGTGTGGCCATGTAACTCGGGCACATCGTTCCACCACTCAGTTCTGTTTTTCGGCAGTCACCCGAACCGTTACACAATTCTGCGGAACGCAAAATACCTTCATGTTCCGAAAAGTCGAAAGTGGTATCGAATTCAGGAGTGACCTGATTCTTTTCGTATCGCAAGAAAGTGTCCATTGGAGGGGTGTCCACAATCTTGTTGGGGTTGAAAATGTT
>CAXBPM010000698.1:0-1854 GCA_963977345.1 uncultured Roseivirga sp. | reverse complement strand
ATTCATTTTTGATTGAGGAGTGCCTATCCCCTATTTGAGCCATGATTTTGGCCATTTCATGAGCCAACTCATTAATATCAATGTCCTTGTTTCGGCTGGCAATAGAGGCTGATAGCTCCTTTATAGCAGCCCTATAGTTAAACCCAGAGAGTTGGGCGTAGGATGACCGAGATTCGAGTATTTCCTCAAACTCCTTTAAGTCTTCAATGGCTTGTGCCTTCGTGATTTTCTGAGGCCGCTTGGCTTGTTCTGAACTTGCATTGAATTGAAGCGCACGTTGTCTATTGACCAAAGTAAATGTTCCTGTGTATGTTTTTGATACACCATTTTGAGACAGCTGTAACTCAACTCTCACATTGGGTGCATAATGGAGGCCTTCTAATACTTCCACCAGGTCTTCAGAGAAGCGTCTTTGCCATTTACCACCAAATTCACTTTTACAAAAGGCTAAGATCTCCTCCTTATCTAGGTGATCTAACTTTTCAAAATGATACCATTCATTATCGAATTGAACGATGGGCTGGTCTTCTTCCCATTTTACAGCAGTAAAAGGTGATGCCTTTGCCAATTCCAATTTTTGACCAAAAACAATGAGTGAATTGAAGCACAAAGCAATTAGAATAAAATACGATCTCATGTTGGATGTTTTAGTGATTTACGATCAAACGTATTTTTATTTGAGCTTCAATAAAAATGAGATAGACAAACATAAGGTCGGTACAGATGAACCCAACTTTCTAACCGACTTAGCAGAATATGATTTATATATCTTTACGGGTACTTATTAGAAGTCAATATGTTGCAACTATCGCTCAAGACCATACGGAAGATTAAAATCGTTTTTAACGTGACTTTAGTCTCAATTGTGATTTTTCAACTCATAAGAGGCGCCTATTTCTTGATCCCAGATGATTGGCTTTTCTTTTGGACAAGCGATGCGGTAGAGAACCTCCTATTCGCTTTGAGCGCTTATGTCTTGTACTATTACGGATTAAAGCTCCATGGCATTTGGAAGAAAATCGGCTTGGCCATAGCGCTTATTATCCCCCTAGTGCTATTGGCAGGGCTGAAAGATTATAGAATCCATGATGTCGTTGTTTTTGAACAGAGCTTTGAATACTTCACCAGCTTTTTAGGACATGCACTCTTATATTACTTGCTGATCTATTTCGTCAATCGACTAGAGTTTTTTAGTCGTTATCAGCAATTAGAAGATGAATTGAGCCAAGCTAAAGCGCAATTACTGCGGAATCAATTGCATCCTCATTTCTTATTCAATGCCTTTAACTCGTTGTATAGTTTGTCATTGAAAAACCATCCCGACACTTCTGAATATATCCTGAAATTATCGAGTATGATGCGTTATTTAACCGATGAAACACATCACAATAAGATTCAGCTGAGGAAGGAATTAGACTTCATTCAGAAATACATCGCTATTGAAGAGATTAGATTTGGCAAGGATGCTCGGATCAAGTTGAGCATTGATGACTCCCTTGATCATGAAAAATGGATAGAACCTTTTCTCTTAATCGTACTCGTAGAGAATGCCTTTAAGCATGGGTTTTACACCAATTCAAAAGATGCATTTGTGAATATAGCAGTGACTATCGAACATAACGAACTTCTGTTTACCGTAGAAAACAGTGTTTTTAAGAAACAGCATTTTCAAGAAAGTAATAGAGAAGGAAAAGGACTTGAAAACCTAAAACAACGATTAGCACTGCTTTACCCTAAAAATTCGAGTTTAGAGATCACCAATAATACAGAAGTCTATACCGCAAAACTTAAAGTAACTTTGACCTAAATGGAGTTGTATAAAACCATAATCATTGATGATGAGCCTTTAGCGAT
>CAXBPM010000697.1:0-1855 GCA_963977345.1 uncultured Roseivirga sp. | reverse complement strand
AAGAAAATCTTCTGTTATCTACAAAAATTTCGGTACCTAAACGCTTGCTGAAATCGCGACCAATCAATTCTTTTGGAAGAACATCTTCAGATAGAAAATATTTTACCTGTTGTGGACTAGCTCCAATCTCCTCAGCAAATGAGGTTATTGAGGGCCAAGTTTTGTCATCGACAACTATCTCAACTGAACCGTGAAGATTTTTTCTTTCTTCTAAGCCTAATGCCTCTTCCATAGACCATCGGAGATTTATTCGCCCTCGAAAGGTGCTCTCCTGAACCTTATAGTGCCTACACAAGGCTTGTACGCTTCCGTACATCTCACCTCTAAATTCAATTTTTCTACCTGATGCTAAGCCTTCAGTGCCGCCGTCATCCAAATTAAACAGTAAACCCTTTCCCAAATCTTCACGCCCAAGCTTTGCTATTAATTTTTTTTCAATTTCCAGTGCTTCAATATCTGTATTGAAGAACTCCGTTATCACTGGCCTGATGACATGGCCCTCAGCCTGCCGCGCTTTTATCATGTTGTTGAGGCGTTTATTTGAAGATTCATTCAAATGGGTCCATGCACGATAGTTGGTACCTTTACCAACGTAAACAATCTCATCGTTTTTGGGATCACGGTAATAATAAACATAAAAATATATTGAGCAGACTGCCCCGTTGAAATCACAAGGCACATCAAGGTTATTATTTAAATCAACTTTGGGGATATCTGATAGTTTTGTTTTGATCATGTTCAAAACTAATAAATGAACCAAATCCAAAAGTTAATGCAAAAGGAATTGAAGCTTTTGTATAAATGAGAACGGATTGCTATGTATGATTGGTCTTGAAAATAGATTCAATTGATCCGTTAGTTAACTGCATGGTTTTATTTCTGAAAGGTTAAACACCACTGCCGTAGCAAATGTAACCAGGCTTATTGCTGGCATTAACAACAAATCATTTCTTATGTTTTGCTTCTGGCTACCCTGTAAACGGTGTAAACGGCGTAAATGCACGCTTCCTGTTTACATCATTTACACCATTTACACGGATCAAATAGCGAGCTGCCAAAGACCTTTGGTAGGATTGATGATCTCACCTTTGTTTAATAATTTTTTACAGGCCGTACTGATTTGAGACATACTCTTCCCAGTTTTCTTTGATAGGTCCTGCGATGTGGCATCCCCATCTTTTAATGTAGCCAAGATCTGATGAAGAAAGGGGGCAGAAACTTCATGACCAGTTCTTATTTCATTGCTTTTGAAAAACTCTCCATTCAAAAACTCAAGATCGATTTCATCCTCTGGGATCAGTCTGCCTTTCATTTGTAACTTCACTTGATTGTTCTTTTTAGTAAGCATCATAATATTATCTGGAACAGCGGTGAGTGCTGTTGAACCATGTAATGCTTCAAATACATTATGGTTTTCTGAGCTGTCACCCTTACGGGTATGGTGAAGTGCTAAGCAGTCAATTCCAAAATTTGATACAGCGTTTTTGATTTCTTGGACGGCTGCATACTCCTGTGTGTAGTCACCTGCAGTTGGTCGCTTTAGGCAGGTCAAAACATCTATTATCAATAACTCGCAAGGCTCTGTGCGAAGTAATTCTGTTAGTTGCTTTTTGCCACCTTTGCCAAAGCGATTTAAATCACCATCTAAGAGGACCAGTACTGGACTATCATGAAAGCGCGCAAAGCGTACCTTCGCCATAGGTAGGTTATATTCGAGGGCCAGATATATGACGGTGCCTTGTTTGGACACTTCAAATGCAATTTGTTCAGCTAACGTTGACTTTCCCACCTTTGGTGCCCCCGCTAATAATGTTAATCCATTGGGTAGCCATGGGTGGAGCCGCTTTTGTTCGGG
>CAXBPM010000696.1:0-1855 GCA_963977345.1 uncultured Roseivirga sp. | reverse complement strand
AAATCGTCTTGCCTTGAAGGTTCTCTTCCAAAGGCCATAAATCGTGCTGAGTTTCCCTGTAATCAAAGGTATTGTAGCAATGTACAATATCACCTTTTAGGTAGCTATAGCGTGACGCACGCTCATAATGGTTGATAAATACGATTGGAAGTCCACCAGACAAGTCTTCTACTTCGTCCGCCCAACTGTCCCAGTTATGCAGCACATCCCAACCTTCTGTCCATTTTGAAGGAAGAAAATCATGCATCAAGTAAATTCGTGCAGGGATAAAAAGCACCAATGAAATAACGCAGAGTTTCATCATCCACTTTCTCCAGTTTTCTCTGCTGGTAATGTATTCATGCCCCAAAAGAATAAGGGGAACCATAATCACACTGGTCCAGTGCTTGTGTACTTCTACCCTAAAAGCAGAAATCAAGAAGAAGATTAAAACTCCGACAATATTGAACTTTAGTGCCCTGTGAAAAGCGGATTCGGTTTTATGTTTATAGGCAGCGGCAAATAGTAAAACGCCAATTAAAGGCCCAAATACAAGCGGCTGAATGCTGATGTAATACAGGATAGTACCGAAACTAAAGCCTAGGTCTATACGGTTATAAAGGTGGAATTTAATACTGGCGAAGTCGTGCATATACTGCCAATAGGTATGCGGCAACATAAACACCACGGTTAAGCCAACAATGGCCCAAAACGATTTCTTCTTGAAAAGCCCTAGGTTGGAAAGAACGGTAAAGAACACAACCAAAACTCCATGGTATTTGCTCATCATCACCAAAGCGATGTTCAAACCAAGCAACACTACTGTTTTCCAGTTATCTTCTTTTAAATACTGTTTGTAGAAGTAGAAGAAGGTAGCTGTAAAGAACAACAAAGGCACATCAGTTTTCACCAATAACCCACCCAAATGTACTGGTAACAAACCAAGCATCATCCATACAAAAAGCTTATCATCCTTAATTTCTAGCGTTCTGCGCAACACAATGATGGTGAGAATATTGGTGATCAACATCCCCATTCTCAAACCCATATCATTCGGGATAAGCCAATAACCAGGTGCAGTAACCACTCCCACCATAGGAGGATGATCTAGGTAACTCCAATCTAAAAACTGCGAAAACAACCAATAATAAGCCTCTTCACCACTTACTTCGGTAAAGTAGTTCTGTATTAGGCCACCGATTGTCCAAAGGATTAAAAAATAGAAAAAGAACCGTTCGTGTTTACCGTTCTGCTGAGTATCCAGTGAAGTCATTCCAATAGTCAAGTTTAAGTCGAAGTTCAAAAGTACAAGTTTTCGCGTTATGAAAATTGTTAAGCATATTTGTAATTCAACTTAACTCAAAACCTCAGACCTGCCCATTCTTAATGTATGAATTAGGCCTTAAATTTTTAAAATTCAGTGCAGTAGGCCTTTCGGGTCTCGTCATCGACTTCTGCATCACTTTTTTGGTAAAGGAAAAATTGCGTCTGAATAAGTATTTTGCCAATAGTCTGGGTTTTGTGTTTGCCGCCAGCTCCAACTATTTACTCAATAAAACCTGGACTTTTCAAGACACCAATCCAGATGCCGTCACTCAATTTTCCAAGTATATTCTAATCGCCATCATTGGACTTATTATCAATAACTTAATCATCTACTTGTTGGTTAATAAGAAGAAGATGACCTTTTATTGGGCCAAATTGGTAGCCATTGGGATTGTAGTAATCTGGAATTTTATCGCCAACTACAACTTCACTTTCGTTTCTGTTTAACTTTTTTAATCCAAGCATGAAAATAAGACTGGTATTAGTATTTGGAATGTGCCTTTGGTTTTCAGCAGCCAAAGCTCAAAGTATTGAGTCGTATGGATTAGAA
>CAXBPM010000695.1:0-1861 GCA_963977345.1 uncultured Roseivirga sp. | reverse complement strand
CAAGAAACCGAAGAAGCGCAGAACATAAGTTTAGGAAATCAGGTGCACGAAGTATTGTCTGCCATTCGGGTAAAAGAAGATTTAGAAATGGTCTTAAGGCAGTTCTTGCAAGCGGGAGAGTTGGACCATAATGCAATAGCGCTGGTGAAAGATCGAATCCTCAGGCTTTTTGATGATCCAAAAATCAGTGTCTGGTTCTCTGATGAATATGAGGTCTTCAATGAAAGAGAAATTTGGTTCGAAGGCAAAGCTCATAAACCAGACAGGCTACTGATTAAAGGAAAAGAGGCAGTGATTATCGACTATAAAAAGGAAAAGGAAAGCCCAGCTCATCAAGAACAAGTAAAACGCTATATGAACGCCATGAAAGCGCTTGGTTTTGAGCAAGTCTCCGGTCATTTAATTTATGTTGAACCAGTAATAGTGAAGGAGGTAGCAATATGAGATGGCTTTTGTGTTTGTCATTTTTGCTTTTTCAGTTTTATGCTGAAGCTCAAAGTATATATACAGTTTTGCGAATTACGGATGAAACTTCCAATAAGGGTAAAGTCAAATTAATAGATGAGAGTAGGACTTTTTATCGTGTTTCAGGCATCATAAAAGAGTCGAGGGTGTTGGAGTATAATGAAAATCAACAGTTGTTGGTCGAGAAAAGATATTCCAAGAAAGAAGGGAAATACTTAGAGGTAATGTTCGGGTATGAAAATGGGCAGAAGGCTTACAGGAAACGCACTGCGAAATCAGAAGGCGGTTTCTCAACTGAGTTCAATTCGTATAATTATTCCGAAGAAGGCCATCTAATAGAAACTGTTTATTATGATTCTGATTCAGTTGTAACTATAAAAGCCGCTTTGGTTAATAATGAGAATGGGCATCCAATACAACTAAAAAAAATTCGAGACGAAGAGTTAATTGGTATTGAAGAGGCTCGCTATGATTATAGAAACAACAGAGTTTATGTTAGGGTATTAAATGAGTTTGGAGATCTCATTTCAGAGGTTGATTATACAGTTGATTTAAAATTAAAGAATCCAGAGTTCACCTATGATGAACTGGGCAATGTAATTGCTTTTCCCAGAAATGTTAATGAGACAGATCAAACGTATTCAATCATAAAATATAAGTATGATGATATTGGGAATTGGACTACCATGACCATTTATTGGGCTGATAAGAGAGGTGATAAATATGCTTTTTTGATAAAGGATAGAGTGTTCAAAAGAAAAATCACTTACTATGAATAATGCAAGTATGAATTTGATCAGCATATGAAAACCTTCCACCACCTTATAGTAGAGCAGATTCAGGAAAGCGACTTGCAACATTTGAAAGGCCATTGCTTTGTGTTTCCTACCAAACGTGGAGGCGTTTTCTTCAAGCGCGCCTTACTTCAAAAATACGGTCATCATGACTTTATGTTGCCCACCATTTTCAGTATTGAAGACTTTGTACAGCGCATGACAGGCTTGTCCATTACGGACGAACTCACGTTGCTTTTTCACCTTTTCAAAATTTACCAAAAGCGAGATAAAGATTTAGAGTTTGATGCTTTCTATGCGTGGGGAAAGGTGATTCTGAAAGATTATGATGAGATAGATCGCTACTTGGCCAACGCCAAACAAATCTATTCCGACTTACAGAACATTAAAGAAATTGATCATGTTTTCGGCTATAATGACGAATTCAGAGAGATCATTGCCCGTTTCAGAACCCTGACGGAAAAGCAAGACAAGACGAAATTGCTCACTGAGTTTTTGAAAATATGGAAAGAGGTTGGTGCGGTTTATGAAGATTTTCAAGGTGAATTACTGAAAGAAGAAAAGGCCTATGGCGGTATGCTGTACCGTAATTTAGCTTCGGT
>CAXBPM010000694.1:0-1868 GCA_963977345.1 uncultured Roseivirga sp. | reverse complement strand
AATAGAAAATCATGAAAGGAACTTACCTCGGAGAATTTCAGGAAATTGTACTCTTAACCATTCTCGTATTGCATGAAAATGCCTACGGTGTAAGTGTGCAGGAAGAAATTGAGAAAAGAACAGGTAGAGGAGTGAGCCGCGGAGCCCTGCACACCGCCTTCACGAGACTCGAAGAAAAAGGATTTATTCAATCGGAATATGGTGGTGCTACAGCCGAGCGTGGTGGCAGAAGAAAGCGCTTTTATCAAGTCACCAATTTGGGCAAAAGTTCATTGAATGAGGCCAAAGAAGTTCGAGATGAACTTTGGAACAGTGTGCCAAAAATCGCTTTACAGAAAATTCAAGGATAAGCCATGAAGCAGAAAACACCTCGATTTTGGACACGACTTCTAAAATTCTTCTGTAAGGAGAGTCTTCATGAAGAACTGCAAGGCGACCTGGAAGAAGTCTTCTATGCTAATATAGAATCCAAGGGTTTAAGAGAAGCGAAGTCTATTTACCGCAAAGAAGTGATTAAGATGCTACGCCCTTCTGTGGTTAAAAGCGTCAAGAGTAACAGCCGACTTTACAATCTCTCCCTTTTTAAAATTCATTGGGTGCTTTCGGTAAGAAGCTTCAGAAAGAACAAGGTATTCAGTCTGGTCACCACATTAGGGTTCGCGGCAGCCATTTCTATCTCCCTATTTCTAATCAATATCATTTATAGCGGCTACTCGCTCGACAGGCAGCATAATGACCCAAACGGGATTTATAGGGTGGCTACCATGGAAACTGAGAATGGAGAAATAAAAAAATTCGCCTCAAGCCCTTTTGAGTTGAAGGAGCAAATAACGGATAACGTTCCGGGCTTTGAATTACTCAGTCATGTTAACCGAACCTTAGCCACTAGCTTTCAAATAGGCGGTTCAGCCATCAACCTCAATGGTGTTTATGTAGATGAAAACTTCTTTAAGATATTTAATTTCCCTTCGATCAAGGGAAACCCAGCGGATATATTCAAAGACAGAAACTCAATTATTATTACGGATGAAGCTGCTCAAAAACTGTTTGACGGACAAAATCCAATAGGTCAGATCACTAACCAAGGGCAAGTAGTTAGGGCGGTCGTTGCCTCTCCAAAAAACAAGTCGCATATCCCCTTCGAAGTGATTGGCAACATAGACTCTTTCAGTCCTGATTTAAAAAATGGGGATTACAAAAGCAGAAATTATCTGTATGGTCGAATTGCAGAGAATGTAGCACCGGAGACTCTAGAATCCCGATTGGAGAGTTTCCCAACGCGTTCCAATGATGACTTAGATGACGTTCAGCGAGAGCACTCCTTCTTTCTACAATCTATTGACGGAATAATGTTTAAAGATGGCGTTTTCAATGAAATAGGCAGCTCTGTTGGTCGAGAAGGGCTTATCATGTTCGTTTCACTTACGCTGGTACTCATTGCCATGGCCTGTTTCAATTACACCAACCTCTCCATGGCAAGGGCTCTACAAAGGACAAGAGAAGTAGGTATTCGAAAAGTAGCTGGCAGCACCAGAAGACAAATCATAGGTCAATTTCTGATCGAAACTTTTCTTTTCTCTAGTATGGGGTTTTTAGTCGGCCTAAGCATATATGTATATTACTCCAACAGAATAAGCGATGTTATTCCTTTTCCATTTTTAGAAATAACCGACTACAATATCATATTCCTTTTTATTGGCTTTTCTATAATTACAAGCCTAACTGCTGGCATCTTTCCCGCTTTATTTTTCGCCAAAATATCTCCTTTGGCCCTTTTCAACAAGCAGTTATCAAAAGGAAAAATCTCCTTACAGGGAATCAGAAAGCTACTAGTGGGTTTCCAACTCACCGTATCTATGTTTATGATT
>CAXBPM010000693.1:0-1868 GCA_963977345.1 uncultured Roseivirga sp. | reverse complement strand
CGGAAACTCGGTTGACAGGTTTCACCCAATCTAAATAGCCTTTTCGCCAAGCATAAGCCAAGCCTAAAGCCAATATAAAGATGAAAATGAACATTTCTGTAATCGCAAACCAAGCCCAAGCGTAATCGGTGCCCTCAATTAATTCCTTGTCTCCAAAAATTACAGCCCAGGGAAATAGATAGATGATTTCCACTTCGAAAAGAAGGAAGATAATGGCGACAATGTAAAATTTGATATTGAACTGACCCCAAGCGCTACCGATGGTTTCTTCACCTGATTCGTAGGTTGTCAGTTTTTCGTAATTGGGTTTTTCAGGGCGAATAATACTGGCCGCAATAAGCCCCACCGACACGAAGGTGATGGCGCCCAAAATAAAAATCAATACCGTTCCGAATTCTGTAAGGTTAGGCTCTATCATTCTAATTTAAAACTTCAATGGGTCGATATGCTGGAAATGTCCATTCAACTGAATCCGTTCCTTGGCGCGCTCCATTTCTTTCACAAAAGGAATGGCACGTTCCATATGACTGATCAAATAAGTGTATCGTTGCGACTGGTTTTCCATTTGCAACATATCGTATTCTTGCTCTAAAGATAAGCCCAATTTATGAGCCAGTTGATATTCTTCGGTCAAATCCGCAACATTGAGTTTGTGGTCCATCCTGAGAATCTCAATCAACTGTTTGGCTAATTCCTTCAAACGAGACCACTGTTCGGCTTCGCCATCTTTGTTATTCGCCACAAAAGTGACCTTACCTCCAGCATAGAGTTTTCCCGCAACCATTTCTTGGAAAGTCACCAATTCAAAAACCCTTGTGCAACGAGCCACAATATCCATTTCTCCGTTGGGGTAAGCTTTCACTACTTTCTCCACTATCATCTCGGAGCCAAACTCCATAATCCCTGTATCGAACACAGGAATCCCAAAGCTTTTACCTTCGGCTACACATTCGCTGACCAGCTGCTTATACCGAGGTTCGAAAACATGGAGGTTGAGTTTTTCGTCAGGAAAAACGACAAGCTTTAAAGGAAAAAAAGGGAGGAATTCTTCCATTGTTGAATTGGTTGGGATGAAAAACAAAAGCCCCTTTCGGGGCTTATTGTTTACATATTCTTAATAATTTCATCTCCAAATTCAGAGCATTTAAGGAGTGTTGCTCCATCCATAAGTCGCTCGAAATCGTAGGTTACTCGTTTTTTAGCAATTGAAGCCTCCAGACCTTTATAGATCAAGTCAGCCGCTTCTTGCCAGCCCATGTATTCTAACATCATGGCACCAGAAAGAATCACTGAACCTGGGTTCACTTTGTCTTGACCTGCATATTTTGGAGCAGTACCGTGGGTCGCTTCAAAAATTGCAGTTCCAGTTAGGTAGTTAATGTTTGCTCCAGGAGCAATACCAATACCACCAACAATAGCAGCCAAAGCATCAGAAACATAGTCACCATTTAGGTTCAATGTTGCGATCACAGAATACTCCGCTGGTCTTAGAAGGATTTGCTGAAGGAATGCATCGGCAATCACATCTTTA
This sequence comes from uncultured Roseivirga sp., assembly GCA_963977345.1. Lineage (GTDB taxonomy): Bacteria > Bacteroidota > Bacteroidia > Cytophagales > Cyclobacteriaceae > Roseivirga. The sequence continues at coordinate 337 of CAXBPM010000693.1, read as the reverse complement.
ATGATCACTTGATGTCCATCCTTCTCAATGACTTGCCAAGGGCCACCTTGGTAATCTTTGGCTCCGTAGCTATTTTTAGCCAATTCGTAACCCCAAGTTTTGAAAGCACCTTCGGTGTATTTCATGATGTTACCTTTATGTACTAGGGTAACAGAGTCTCTTTTTTGCTCGAAAGCGAAATCGATCGCACTTTTCACCAAGCGATGTGTTCCTTCTTCTGAAACTGGTTTTAAACCATAACCTGAAGATTCAGGGAATCTAACTTTTGCGAATTTTTTAGGGAAGTTTGACTTTAAAAAGTCATTCATTTTTTTAGCATCATCAGTTCCTTGCTCGA
>CAXBPM010000692.1:0-1873 GCA_963977345.1 uncultured Roseivirga sp. | reverse complement strand
ACGTTTTTGAGTCCGCCTTCAATCGGTGCCCAAATCAGGTTGGTCAAAGCCTCGGCAATCGAAAGCTGAGAACCTGCCACAGGATCGACCAAAGCCGACACTGGTGCATGACCGATAGAAGTAGCAATTCCTTTAATGCCTCTGTAATCCATGGCCATTACGCCCACATTGTTCAAAGGCAACTGAATTGGTCCTGCCGTTTGCTGCTTGGCCACACGGCCCGTAACGCAACGGTCTACTTTGTTGGTAAGCCAATCTTTACAAGCCACGGCTTCCAACTGAAGCACCGCTTTTAAATAGTCTTCAATTTTAGCGTTGTCATAAGTCAAGTCCGCAAAATTGTTGGCGATGGTTTTGTCTTCTAAAATGGTTTTTGGAGAAGAACCAAACATGTGCGAGAGGTTCCAATCAATTGGGTTTTCACCCGATACTTTATTCTCGAATTTGAAGTGCTGGTCGCCAGTGGTTTCACCCACCACATAGAAAGGAGCCCTTTCTCTTTTGGCCACACGTTCCATCAATTCAATGTTTTTTGGCTTCATGATCAAGCCCATTCGCTCCTGAGATTCGTTACCAATAATCTCTTTGTCGGAAAGGGTAGGATCGCCTACCGGTAATTTCTTCACGTCAATGGTGCCGCCCGTTTCTTCTACTAGTTCCGAAAGGCAGTTCAAATGGCCACCTGCTCCGTGATCGTGAATTGAAACGATTGGGTTTTCATCCATTTCGGCCATGGCACGCACCGCGTTGTACACACGCTTCTGCATTTCTGGGTTCGAACGCTGAATGGCGTTTAACTCGATACCGCTAGAGAATACACCAGTATCTACAGAAGACACAGCACTTCCGCCCATACCAATGCGGTAGTTGTCGCCACCCATCACGATGATTTTATCACCTGCGGCAGGAGATTCTTTCAAGGCATCTTTTTTCTTTCCGTAACCTACGCCACCGGCCAGCATAATAACCTTATCGAAGCCGTAGTTTTTACCGGCTTCTTGGTGTTCAAAAGTAAGTACCGAACCGGCAATCAGCGGTTGCCCGAATTTATTTCCGAAATCAGAAGCTCCGTTCGAAGCTTTGATCAGAATATCCATTGGGGTTTGGTAAAGCCATTTCCTTTCAGGCATGTTGGCTTCCCAGTTTCTGTCGTTTTCTAAACGAGAATAGGAGGTCATGTACACGGCAGTTCCGGCCAAAGGCATAGAACCTTTTCCGCCTGCCATTCTATCTCTAATTTCTCCACCTGCGCCAGTTGCCGCTCCGTTAAAGGGCTCTACGGTAGTAGGGAAGTTGTGCGTTTCGGCTTTTAATGAAATGACCGAATCAAAATCTTTGGTTTCAAACCAGTCGGCTTTGTCTTGGGTTTTCTGTGCGAATTGCTCTACACGAGGCCCTTCCACAAAAGCTACGTTATCCTTATAAGCTGACACTAATCTTGCAGGGTGAGCTTCCGAAGTTTTACGAATGAGCTTGAAGAGGGAAGAAGGCATTTCTTGGCCATCGATAATGAACACGCCATTAAAGATTTTGTGGCGGCAATGCTCTGAATTTACCTGAGAAAATCCGAATACTTCGCCATCGGTTAGTTTTCTGCCCAGTTGATCGCTAACTCCATTTAAGTAATCAATCTCTTCTTGGTTCAGCGCCAAACCTTCCTGTTGGTTGTAGGCAGCAATGTCTTCGATATAAAGCACAGGTTCAGGCTTTACATCAATGCTGTAAATCTCCTGACCTAAGCCTTGGTAAGCCGCTTGTAACATGGGGTCGAAAGCGGTGTTGTTTAAATCTACTTTGTCAAATTCTTCGATACGCTCGATTCCGGCAACGCCCATGTTTTGGGTAATTTCTACGGCATTGGTACTCCAAGGCG
>CAXBPM010000691.1:0-1875 GCA_963977345.1 uncultured Roseivirga sp. | reverse complement strand
CCGCTGAACTCTAACTTTATGTTGGTAAAAGTAAACCCGACTGACCTCAGCCAAACGGTATCGAAAATTGAAGCGGATTATAAGGAAGTCATTGCGGATGGTCAATTCAGTTATCAGTTTTTAGATACCGAAATTCAGGACTTGTACAAGGAAGAATCGCGTACGCTTACGCTCATTACTTTGCTTTCTGCCATTTCCATTCTGTTGGCTTGCGGTGGACTGTTGGGCATTATCTCCATCGTGATTAAGCAACGCGTAAAGGAAATCAGTATCCGTAAAATTATGGGTGCCTCGGCTTCTCAAATTCTATGGCTGATGAACTTTAAGTACTTGTTAATCGCTGGAGTTTCGCTGCTGATTGCCGTGCCTGTTTCCGTGTATTTTATGAAAGACTGGCTCAGCAATTTCACGTATCAAATTGGAATAGATCCTTTGGCCTATGTGCTTACCGCAGTGGCCGTGTTATTCTTGATTGGCTTTACCATCACACTCATTTCAATGAAAACAGTAAAAAGCAATCCAGTAAATGCGTTGAGGTCGGAGTAGGACTCTCGCTCCGGCCTTGGCCACCTCCCCACCTCGCTTTGCCGTAGCTACGCGAAGGCAAGTGGGGGAGGACAGAACTGAGGTGACCGAGCAGATGAATCCAAATCTGACAGCTTCTGTAATTATCCCCCGCTGGCGGGGGCGGGGGGTGGAAATAGGTCAGAAAACCTTAATTAGAACTTATGCAGTAGGAACGTTCAATTTGCCCCCAACTGCCCTAAGCACTTTAAGGATGGTGTCAAATTGTGGTTTAGCGCCTTTCGATAATGCTTTGTATAAACTTGGTCTGCTTAGGCCTGTTTCTTCAGCGATTTTTGTCATTCCTCGCGCCTTAGCTACATGGCCGAGTGCAGATATAATATCTTCGGTATCACCTTCTTCTAAGACAGTATTCAAATACTCTGCAATCAGAGCATCGTCTTCCAGATATTCAGCAATATCAAACTTAGTTATTTCTTTATTTTCCATAACGCCTTATTGTAAAGAGGATTCTGGTCTTTAGTAATCCGTCATCAACGACTCATACGGAATATTCAATTTCGTATGCAGGTTTCGAATCATTTTGAGCGTGAGTTTTCTTTTACGACTGAATATTTCCGAGACGCGGCTTTTGTATCCAAGAATATGAGCCAAATCTTTATTACTCATTTCCATTTGTTCCATTCTAAATTTAATAGCTTCAATGGGGTCAGGAGCATCTATTGGATAATGTTCGTCCTCATATTTTTCTATCAATATTGAAAGTATTTCTGCTTCATCACCTTCTTGAGTTTTTTCAGGCGCATGAAAGATTACGTCAAGTCTTTTAAGCGCTTGATTATAGTCCAGTTCCGTCTTGATTGCTTTAATTTCCATGTTAAATAGTATTTGCGTCTATTTTGTCATATTCAGAATGCGTCCCAATGAATCTAATAAAAACCCATTGCCTCAAGTAGTTAATATCTACCACCAACCGATACTTGTTTCCACAGATATTGAAAACAATTCGTCCAGCTTTGAGTATGCTTGCTTTTGCATATTCTTCTTTGATATCAGTGGGGTTGCTCCACGATGCTTTCGAAGCCTCCTTGTACCATGTCTTTAGTTGGTCTTCAGAATCAGCATGAAGTTTCCAGAAATCACGAAGTATCTTTTTAGCGATTACTCTCATTTTTCATTCTATCTAAGACAAAGATAAGTAAAAGTTACCAAATTGGTAACTTAAGAAATGAGGTTTGTTAGAGGAGTTTTTTTCTAAAAAGCAAAAGGGAACTCCATAAATGCGTTGAGGTCGGAGTAGAAGGGTTACTGAGACAATGTCTGAGTGGAGAAGGGTAAAAGAATTGCTAG
>CAXBPM010000690.1:0-1888 GCA_963977345.1 uncultured Roseivirga sp. | reverse complement strand
TCTAACCTGTGGACAGGCTGTGGTATGGTAGTGTCTGGAAGCTTACTTGGCTTGAGGTTTTGAGTCAAGGCATTGGCAATGGTTTTAAAACTATTACCACTGACCAAAATGCCAGCAGCCTTATGAATTACGGCTAGATGTTCATCTTCAAAAAGTACATCAAGGGCGAGGACGAGTCTATTGTCTTGCTCAAGATCTACTGGCATGGTTAGATGAATGCTTTCCCCTCCATTGATAAAGGTGGCAGAAGTAGCCGTCATATCATTGACAGTAATGTACTGCTTCTTTAATGCTTTCTTTAGTGCCGATTTGGTTGGGATAAGACTGAAAATGCCTACACCATACTCTTGAAGTCGAATAGGGGTGGGCAGTGTAGGGACAATATGGGTTTCGGTGAGGGGGATATTGTTCTTTTCGCCCTAGTTAAAGAATTATTTTCAAACTAAACACTGCCCAGTTATTTCCTTTTTCTTCCGTGCTATTTGAAGTCTGACTACAGGCACTTTTGATGATGTAAGAACACATCTTCTGGAAACTCTTTCCACTTCAGTTTTTTGCCTTTTAGCGCTGGGCATGAAGTGAAGAGTTTTTCAAAACCTCTTTTTCTGTATTGAAAATCATAAAACTGAAAAACCCTTTCTCCATTTACTGAAATAAAGTAGGTATTGTCTCTCAAGCCTTCCAGAGTAATAGAGCTTACTGAGGTGCTTCCTGTGCTTTCTGCATCAGGGTGTGCATATACTTTTACTTTTGAATCAAATCCAGGGTTCATGAGTTGAGCGAGTTGATATCTTTCTTGCTTTCCAGGGAGTTGGATTTTATCAAAAAAGATCCATCCATCTTTTGGAAGTACTTCGATGAATTCTTTGTTCTTAAGGTTTCTGAGGACTGGTAATAAGGCCATTTCATCAAATTTGGCCCAATCGCTAGGCAAAATGGCCAACCTTACAAGATCATTTATATTGATAGTAAAACGTTCACCATTCTCTCTGATGTTGATTTTGTCAAAAATACCATCACTCAGCGACACTGTGCCTACCGTGCCACGAATCGTATCTCCGCTGGTGAGTACAGCATAGGCCTCGTCAGCCTTAGGGATTTCGTTTTGTGAGAGCTTTTGAACAAAAAATTGGGCGGAGGCCTGTGTTATACCTAGTATAAATAACAAGCTGAAAAAAATGGGCTTCATATCGATTGATTTGTCAACAAATTCAACAAAAAATACTTCTCATGCAAAGAACTCTATTTCAGCTTTATATGAAGTCATAAATCCTTTTTAGAGACTTTGTTTTTTACATATCTTGTCTTGAACCTGATGTGTCCTCAAGGATAAAAAAAGGTTTGTTTAATGTTTTTGCAATTTCTCTTAAACAGAATGGTAAATTTAACGGTTATGTAAATCTAACTGACAAACTCACTGGATGAAAAAGGTATATGCAGTACTCAATACGCTCGTAATTGCGGGAGTCATTTTTTGGAATTATTGGAGTAACACAGCAGGTATAAATGGAAATACAGTTGGGGGGCTGAGCGCTGAATACGCTAACTTATTCACTCCAGCTGGCTATGCCTTTTCGTTTTGGGGAATCATCTTCATTGGTTTGATTGTATTGGGGGTAAATCAACTCAAATTGGCTTTTTCTAAATCAGAACATAGTGAAAGCATACTTCAAATAGGGCCTTGGTTAATCATTGCCAACTTGGGTAATGCCGCTTGGTTATGGTTCTGGCTCAATGAGCAAACAGGTATGAGCGTGATTGTGATGTTTGTGATTCTGTTTTCACTGGTTCAGGTTATCCTCAGGTTGAACATGGAACGATGGGATGCTCCGTTAAAAGTAATTGCTTCCGTTTGGTGGCCAATATGTGCTTATAGTGGCTGGATAGC
>CAXBPM010000689.1:0-1925 GCA_963977345.1 uncultured Roseivirga sp. | reverse complement strand
TCCCATTGGCAAGCGAATTGATATTGGAGGCCAGCCCGGTTTGGAAGTGGTAGCCGTAATGAAAGATGTGACCGAAAACAGCCACCTTAATTTCGATGTCATAGTTTCTATGCAGCAGGCAGATACCACCTCTGGTTTTGCACAATTCCTCAATTCATGGCAGAGCATCAGCATGGTGACCTATGTGGAGTTGGCCAATCCTGTGAATGAAGAAACGGTGGAGGGGAAAATGGAAACCTTGATCCGTTCGAATAATGTGGGTGAAAATTTCAGCGTAACGCTTCAACCTTTAAAGGATGTCCATTTAAAATCGAGCGGAATCCTTTTTGAGAACTATAACCTGGGTAAAACGGATGAAGGATATGTCTATACTTTGGCAGCCGTTGGTCTTTTTGTAATGCTCATTGCTTCTTTCAATTTCATGAATTTGTCCACCGCCAGATCGGCCAATAGGGCAATGGAAGTTGGAATCCGAAAGGTGTTTGGGGCGGTAAAAAAGCAACTGATCAATCAGTTCATGGTAGAGTCAATCTTCCTTTGTCTTTTCTCCTTGGTGATTGCCATTGGCTTGGTGGCAGCTTTGGGCTCGGCAGTGAGCCTTCCATTTAATGATAACTTGGCCATCCACTTTATTTCTAATCCAGTTTGGATATTAGGTGCAATCGTCTTTACTGTAATATTGGGGCTGTTTTCGGGAAGTTATCCTGCTTTTATGTTGTCCAGCTTCAGCCCAATAAGTATTCTTCGCGGTTCTTTTAAAACCAGTGGAAAAGGCGTTTTACTAAGGAAATCTTTGGTGGTCTTTCAGTTTATGGTGTCCATAGTGATGATTATTGGAACCACCATCGTGTATGACCAATTGCAACTTTTGCGCAATGCCGACAAAGGTTTTGATACAGAACAAATCCTCACTTTGGATGTAAGTCATCCAAGCTTGCAGCCTTCCATTCAAGTGCTTAAAAATAAGCTGGAACAAAACCCTTCCATTATAGCCACAGCCGGTACAGCTTCAATGCCAGGACGCACCTTTGGTCGAAGAGGGGTTACTCCTGAAGGTGCTGGTCCAGATGATCGATGGATCGTGAGTGTGCTTAATTTTGATGAGCACTTTGTAGACTTAATGGGGATGGAAATTGCTCAAGGAAGACTTTTCAATAAGGAAATTGCCACGGATCAGCAGCAGGCTGTAATTATTAATGAGGCCATGGCCAAGCAGTTGGCTTGGGATGAGCCAATAGGGAAGAAGTTATCTTTTGGCCAAAATGAGTCAACCATTATTGGTGTAGTCAAGGATTTTCATTTTGCTTCACTTCGCTACCAAATTGAACCATTGGCCATGTTCTATAATCCCAATGGCGGAGGTAGTTTGGCCATTAAATTGAATGCAGCCGATATAAGCAAAACAATGGCTTTTGTGCAAAGCACTTGGACTGAGGTGTTTCCGAATAGCCCATTGGAATACCGCTTCTTTGATGAGGAATTTGGTCAGCAATACCAATCTGATGAAAAGTTCGGAACCCTAGTTTTTAGCTTTACTTGGCTCGCTATTTTCATTGCCTGTTTGGGCTTATTCGGACTTTCAGCCTTTACAGCCCAGCAAAAAACAAAGGAGATTGGAGTGAGAAAAGTACTGGGCGCCTCAATTTTAGGAATCGTTGTATTGCTTTCAAACCAATTCACAAAGCTCATTATTGTTGCTGTACTTTTGGCCAGCCCCTTGGCTTATTATATGATGGAGTACTGGTTGAGTGATTTTGCCTATCGTGTGGACATTAACTGGCTGTGGTTCTTGGCTTCGGCAGTTGTGGCTTTGTTTATCGCCTTGGCGACTGTAACCTATCAATCGGTTAAAGCGGCCATGGTAAATCCAGCCAAATCTTTGAGGTGTGAATAGATTTTAGCAAACTTTAACATTATTGAGAGTA
>CAXBPM010000688.1:0-1932 GCA_963977345.1 uncultured Roseivirga sp. | reverse complement strand
GCTCCGGGTTGGAATGTAATTGGTGGCGGTGAACCAGAAATCCCAGGAATATCTATCGGGCATAACGAATACGGTGCTTGGGGATTGACCGTTTTCGAAACCGATGGAGAAGACCTTTATGTTTATGAACTCAATCCTGATAACGCAAACCAATACAAATACAATAGTGAATGGGTGGATATGAAAACCATTTCAGAAACCATCAAAGTAAAAGGGATGGCGGACCAAACTGTTGATATGAAATATACCCAGCATGGCCCTGTGGCTTATGTGGATGAGAAAAACAATGTGGCTTACGCTATCCGTTCTGCTTGGTTAGAGCCAGGTGGCTCGCCTTATTTAGCCTCATTAAGAATGGACCAGGCCAAAACTTGGGAAGAGTTTAGAGAAGCCTGCAACTTCAGTCATATCCCGGGCGAAAACATGATTTGGGCTGATAAAAAAGGAAATATCGGATTACAAGCCGTGGGCATTGCACCCATCCGAAATAACTTTAGTGGTATGGTGCCCGTGCCGGGCGATGGCCGTTATGAATGGGACAGCTATTTACCCATTATCGAAAAACCAAATGACTTGAATCCAGCAAAAGGCTTTATTGCTACCGCCAATCAAAATGTGACACCAGACGATTACAGACACTGGAATGCCGTTGGCTACACCTGGGCCGACCCATTTCGTGGTGATCGCGTTGCTGAAGTGCTAAAAAGCGGAAATGATTTTGACATGGAATCCTTAAGGGCCTTGCAGGTAGATTACCTTTCGGTTCCAGCCAGAACTTTAACGCCAATGCTGATGAACATAACGCTTGAAGGCAAAGCTGATGACATCAGAAATAGACTGAAAAATTGGGATTATAGATTAGAAGCCAATTCCATCGAAGCAGCCATTTATGTGGCCTTCGAGAATCAGCTCTCACGATTAGCTACTCAAAAATTTGTCCCAAGTGAATTGAAAGGAATCGTATATAGTCTACAACTGACCCGAATCATTCAATGGTTAGAAAACCCTGACCAGCGCTTCGGAGCGAGCCCAGCAAAAGGTAGAGATCAGTTTTTAACTGAAGCCTTTAACAATGGAATTACCTACCTAAAAAAAACCCTTGGTGATGACATCGAAAAATGGCAATATGGCCAGGAAAAACTCAAGCACACCGCCATGCAACATGCACTTGGCGACCTGGTGAAACCCGATCTTCAGGCTAAAATAAACTTAGGCCCGCTGCCAAGAGGCGGCAACTCCTACACCGTTGGTTCAACAGGAGGAAATAACCGACAGAGCAGTGGTGCCTCGTTCAGAATGATTATTAATACGGGTGATTGGGATGCTGCAATAGCCACCAATGGCCCTGGTCAATCAGGTAATCCGGAAAGTCCATTTTATAGCAACCTATTTGAACCATGGGCGAATGACCAATATTTCCCTGTCTATTATTCCAAAGAGAAAATCAATGAGGTAGCAGTAGAAAAACGAGTATTAAGGCCAATTAAATAGTTAAATTTCATCTAGCCCTGTCAATCAAATGAAGGGCTAATCCCACTTAAAAAAAGCGTAGCCTTTAAGTTGATAGGTGCTTATGGTGGTGAGTGCCGAAGTGCCAATTTTCACACCCGGCATTAAGTCCTCCACCTTATTTCCATACATGGAATAAGACTGACCGCAGACCACGACCTCAACACCTGCCTCCATTAACTCTTCATACAATGGCGCATAAGGGCTATCCACTTCGTATTTGGTTTTATAAGCCTCGGCATTCAGCATCGAATTAGTAGCGCCAGCGTGCACTACTACCACAACCTTAAGGTTTTCAGGCTTTACTCCACCGACTCCGTGTAGGTTGATCAATCGCGCCACATTAGTGGCTGCAAATTCCGCATTTTCAGGCTTATCGAGTTTATGCACCAATTCAATCAGAATTTTGTATTCCATGTTTGG
>CAXBPM010000687.1:0-1934 GCA_963977345.1 uncultured Roseivirga sp. | reverse complement strand
AGATAAAACAAAATGAGTTCTGGCTCAGCGAAATACTAGTAAGATTGGGAGAAAGGTATTTAAATGGGCGATTGAGGTTTGGGTGTAATACACTTTTAAGGAATTAACCTTTACTTCTTTAATTTTTTGAGTGTAGTGCTATTTAATAAAGATCCCATTTGCGTAATGGCCATTTTGTTCAATTGCATCAACCGTTCGCTCTGGTTTAAGCCTTGGCTTATAAACACTGCATTTATACTTTCCATATTGCTCAGTACCACCAACTGTTCTATGGTGGCTTCGTCTCTAATGTTTCCGTCAGCAGCTGGGTTCTCCGCTCGCCACTCCTTAGCTGTTCTACCAAAGAGCGCCACGTTTAATATGTCGGCTTCATTGGCATACACCAAGCTAATTTGGGTTTTGGTTAACTCTGTTGGTAATAAGTTCGCCTTTATCGCATCGGTATGAATTACATAATTAACCTTGGCTAAGGTGCGCTGCAAGTTCCAGTCAAGCTTTAATCGGTCGTTGTCTTCTTCCTTAAGACGTTGGAATTCTCTGACAAGGTAAATCTGAAATTCGGGACTTAACCACATGGCAAAATGAAAGGCTATGTCTTTATGCGCGTAAGTACCTCCATATCTACCCGCTTTCACAATAAGGCCTCTTGCGGAAGTTCGCTTGATCCATTGCCCTACCGACATAATGAATCTATTCACGCCTGCTTCTTTTTCAATTACCCCGAATTCGGGGTAATTGAAATCAGCGTTGTTGATTGACTCCCAGATGGAGAGATATTCAAGTGTATTTTTGGTTGTAATCCATTTCCCAATTAGGCCACTACCTTCATTAAAATTACTCGTCATATCTGTCAGACTTATAAAATCAATTTCATTCTGATGAATGATGGAAATTTCAGTTCCTTTTACTTCTAGCGTTCTTTTCTTACTCATCTCTCCTTTCGTGGGGTTTGAAAATACCAACTTAAGTTAAAGAGAATACGAATTTAATACAATTTATCTTCGGTGTTTCTTGAGGTGAATTTTCCGTCACAGAGAAGATAAACTAATAGCAATCCAGCTTAATCTGTTTACGGTTTTGGTAAAAGCTTAGGCTTTTGTTGTTATGCTTTTGGCAGATTTGATCGAGGGCTTGGGTCACCCCTTTTTGCATAGTAATGGAGCCGCAAATCATAATTGAACCATGCTCTTTTAAGGTTTGAGCAATAAATGGAGCGTCTTTTTCTATGAGGCTTTGCACGTAAATTTTATCGCAACAGCGGGAGTAAGCAGGCTTGAATGCTGCTAATTGATTGTCGGCCAATGCGCCTTCTATCATTTCTTTGTAAATGTCGAATGAGTGCCCAGTTCGACCGCCCCAATACAAGTGAATCTCATGCGCTTTACCGTTTCGGTTAATCATGCCCAAGAAAGGTGCAATGCCAGTTCCATTACTGATCATAATGGTGCGCTTTGCTTTTTTAGGGAAGTGAAAGGCTTTGTTTTGAAGCAGAAAACCTTCGAGCGAATCGCCAATTTTTAATTCATGCAAAAGCGTAGAGCATAAACCGAGTTCATGCTTTTTTACACTGAGCAGGAGATTGCCATCTTTAGATTTCCCCAGTGAATACAAACGCTCGCGAGTGCTGTTCTCAGGGTAAATGGCCAGTAAATCTCCCGATTCAAATTTCTGAGGCCCTTTAGGTTTTAACTCAATGAGTGCAGTATTGTCTTCTAAATTGGAAGAAATTGCACGGTTGACCACTGTGAATTTCTGTGTCTTTTTTCGGGCAATGAGCTTATCGGCTTTCGGGAGTTCAATGGTCAGTCCTACTTTTTCGGCCCAAGGATTTACCCATTCACTAAAAGCCTCAAAGGACTGATTGTTGACTGTATGCACTTCAAGCAATTGTGTGCTTAAAGGATGCTTCCCCAATAGTTTGTCAGTATCAAAAG
>CAXBPM010000686.1:0-1941 GCA_963977345.1 uncultured Roseivirga sp. | reverse complement strand
TTAAACGTACGGCCAACCGGTATTTCCTTACCTCCTTGTACCAAGATTACCTGCTCCTTTTCGTGAATGCTTTCAATTTGATGCTTATTGACGGCAAATGCCCGATGGCTTTGTAAGAAAGTATCAGAATTCAATTCGCTCAACATGGCCTTCAGTGTATGCCTTGACACCAGTTGATGTTCTGAAGTAACCAATTTACAGTAGTTATCTCCAGCCGATTCAATCCATAAAACATCTTTGATCTGGATCTTCTGAAGTCGATTTCCAGATTTAATAAACACTGCACCATCATTTGTGGTCACTTCCTCTTGAACCTCATTTATTGGTTTGGTGGCCAATGCCAAAGTAACAGCTGCTTTTAGGTTATCGGTTTGAATAGGCTTGATCAAATAAGAAACGGGGCCTGTTTCGGCCGCTTCTTTAATAGTCGCTTCGTCATTAAAGGTGGTCGTGAAAATCACTATAATATCTCTTTCTGCCTTTAACACTTTGGTGAGGGTGATGCCATTGAGTTTACCAGGCAGAGAAATATCCATGAGCACCACATCAGGCTTGGCCTTAAGAATTGCGGCAAGGGCCAAATCAGCATTATCGCATTCGCCTGCCAATTGAAATCCTGCTTCTTCTACGCTTAGTTTTGTATTCTCTGCGTGGAGCAATTCATCTTCTACAATAAAAACACGAATGTCAGACATGGTTTAAAGATATAGAAAAGACAGTGCCTTCACCTTCCTTACTTTCAAGTTTAATATCGCCTCCATTCATTTTAGTAAATTCATATACTAAATTGAGGCCAAGGCCTGTCCCTTTTTCGTTCTGGGTTCCTCTTCTAATCTTCTCTTCACCAATCTTGAAAATATTCTTTAGTAGATGTTCAGGGATACCAATGCCAGTATCTTTCACTTTCAGCACTAAATTAGTTCCCTCTGTTTTAGACGTGATTTTTACTTCGCCATGCTCAGTGAATTTTAAGGCATTCGCAATTAAGTTTCTGAGGATCACAAAAAAACTGCCCTTATCAACCATGATGAACTGATCGGTAGCAATTTCTGAATAGAGCTTTAGCCCTTTTGCCAAGGCTAATGGCTCGTAAGTTTGAATGAGCTCTTCTACCGCAGCAGCCACATTGACCCTTTCTGGTTTGGGTTCATAGCCCTGCAGTTGATCCACCGACCATTGCAGCAGGTTATCTAATAAATGACTTAGGTTGTTGGCATTGTTGTCAATTTCCGCGGTTACCTTTTCCAATTTATCTGTGTCGTTTTTAGCTATGAAATGTTTCAGCAGCCTACCCGCACCTTGGAAAGCGGTGATGTGTCCTCGTAAATCATGAGAGACAATGGCGAAAAATCGATCTTTGGTTTTATTCAGCGTTTCCAGTTCATCGTTTTTAGCCCTCAGTTCTTTACGGTTCTGAACAATCTTTCGATAGAAATAAACAATAAGTAAAAGGACGACAACAGCACTCAGCAAAAGGGCAATAAGTAATTTCTTGTCCGAGCTTGCCTTTGCCAGTTGAAGTGACTTTAATTCTGTCTCCTGATTAAGTTGGTCTATTTCTATCTCGCGTTTATCCGCTTCATAAAGGGCGCTCAATCGTTCAATTTGCTCTGCCCGTTCCAACGCATAAATCTCTTTATTCACTTCTTCGTGCAGCAAAGAATAATCATAAGCTCTTTTATAATCCCCCATTGCCGAATACACTTCCCGTAGGTTCTTATAACTTCCAGAAGTCACTTCATTGGCCTCCAGTCTTAAGCTCAATTCCAATGCCTTTTTCGATATTTCTAGTGCCTTTGCCAACTCCTTAGTTTTAAGGTAGCCTAAGCCTAAATACATCATCCCCAAACCTTCTGAAAGTTCATTGCCTAATTGTTTGTTCACATCAATAGACCTTAGTGCATAGTTTATTGTCTCTGGTCCGTTTTCAAGCTCAGCATA
>CAXBPM010000685.1:0-1945 GCA_963977345.1 uncultured Roseivirga sp. | reverse complement strand
TATGAAAGAGAAGCGCATAGAAATAATCGATAAAGGCGAAGATGCTAGCAATGGAGAAGTAAGAACCAATCGCGTAAATGGACAGCACCCAAAATACAGTGTGCTGTAACCATTTTAGCCGTATAAGTTTGTTCAGGAACTTCATTGTGCTACACGAGTGTAAGTTTCGGTATCATCGAAAACGCTTTCGTCATCAGAGTATTTGTCCAAAAATTTCTGAAGCTCTTTAGGCTGGGCCGTGATTAAAATAGTGCCGTCTACATTTTCGTGTCGTAAACGAATCAGATTACTTTTAAAGAGCTTGTTGAGCTTGTCTAAGTCGAATTGAGTAAGATCGAGCTTATTTCCGTTCAAGCTTAACTTCATAAAGGAGTGAACGGGGAAGAAGTTTTCTCCAAAGGCAGCGTCAGCATATTCTGGCTGTGGGTATAAGTCCAAGAACATATCGTCACCTATTTGCACTACATGTACTTGATAAACTAATCGTTCATCACTGTTAAGGACAGTCATTCGATAACTTTCGCCTCGAACCACTTGAAAACTGCCATCGAATGAAATCCCTTGTCTTCCTTTCTTCTTTGTTCCATCAAGCAATTGGTGAATTGTGGATTTTTGCATTTGAGAATCACGTTCTATATTTTGACCTTTTGAATTAGATATTTTTGAAATTATTGAGTCAAAGTATGTTCTAACCGAATCCTTATCCGTTGCTGGGTCATTAAATCGTACCTTCCAACCATTCCCTGAAAGAGAATCAGTATAAACTTCGGCACCCTCTTCTTCCTCAATATCCCTTTCTTCTTCTTGCATTCGCTCGAATAGGATATAATCGTCTGGGTCTTCTCCAGTTTTCCACTTTCCTATTAGCTCAGGTAAGTAAACCAATGTGTCCTTCGTATAAATAGGAAACAATGAATAAACGCAGGAGCTTAAAAAGAAGCACAGCAGCAGGAGCGTGGCGAATACTTTAGTTTTCTTTTTCATGTGTTAGATATTTTGAGTTTTTGATTGATTCAAAAATGGTATTTGAACCTAACCCGGCCAAAAAATATCGGTAAACGCCTAATTTCTCAGGATGAACCTTATAAAACTCAGGCTTCCGCCAAAATAGCGTCTACCACTTCCGTAAAAGTATGGGCTACCACTTCGGCCAACTCACTTTTTTCTACCATGGCCATCAACTGAATTCTTCTGATGCCCAACTTCATTGCAGGAATCAAATCACGCTCTTTGTCGCCCACCATCCATGATTGAGCAGGATCCACATTGAACTTAGCCATTCCTTTTTCCAGCATAAGAGAATCTGGTTTGCGCATTAAAGATTTACTCACGCTATCCACGAGGGGCGCATAATAAAATTGGTCAATTAAATTTCCGCAAGCTTCTTGAAGTAAATCATGACAGTCGTCCACCAATTTATCGTCATAGTATTTTCTGGCAATTCCACTTTGGTTGGTGACTACAACTAGTTTATAACCAGCATCTTTCAGTCTTTTCAAGCCGTTTGGAACGTCTTCAGGAATTATAAATTCTTCAATTTTTAGAATGTGTCGGCCTAACTCTTTATTTAACACACCATCCCTATCCATGAAAACACATTTGTTCATTTTATTCACTTCTTTTCTTTTGTGATTAACATTTAATTAACTTCCCCGTTCGAAACTTTACGGGCCTCAACTCCCAGACGGATAAAACTAATGAATTAACTGCTTTGAAGGAATTATTCTTTCAGAGTAGATTTTTTGAACCATGTAATGAAAGATAGCCTAGTCATTATTCCAACTTACAATGAAAAAGAGAATATCTCGGAAATTATTCGCGCTGTTCTTTCCCAACCTTCTGGTTTTGAGTTGCTTATTGTGGATGATAATTCACCAGATGGCACGGCCGATATCGTCAAAAGCTTAATGCTAGAATATCCTGAGCGCTTACATTTAGAAGAGCG
>CAXBPM010000684.1:0-1947 GCA_963977345.1 uncultured Roseivirga sp. | reverse complement strand
GCCGCACTTTTTGCGATTGAAGAAGTTTCTGAAGAAAAAGGAAAGGAATGGCCAATCATGGTTTCTGGAACAATTACTGATGCCAGTGGAAGAACGCTTTCTGGACAAACAACACATGCATTCTTAATTTCAGTTTCTCATATGCCTTTGCTTTCTATAGGCTTAAACTGCGCTTTAGGAGCCAAACAACTTCGTCCATACTTGGAGACGCTTTCTGAAAAGGCGGATTTTTTCACCAGCGCTCACCCAAATGCTGGTTTGCCTAATGAATTTGGTCAATACGATGAATCGCCTGAAGAAATGGCCGAGCAAATTGAAGATTTCCTTTCTAGCGGCTTCCTAAACATTGTGGGTGGCTGCTGCGGAACTACGCCAGATCATATTAGAGCGATAGCCGAAGTGGCCAGTAGGTACGAACCACGAAGCTTGGAGCATCAAGTAACTCAAGATTAAACCAATTCAGAACACTTTTTACTTATTGCATAGCAAATGAGAAACGACAACAGTACACTTCAACTCTCAGGCCTCGAACCCCTAATTGTTACCCCGGAATCTAATTTTGTAAACGTAGGTGAACGAACCAATGTAACGGGCTCTAAGCGTTTTGCACGGTTAATCTTGGAAGAGAAATTTGATGACGCCTTAGAAGTAGCTCGTGATCAAGTAGATGGCGGGGCTCAAATTCTAGATGTCAACATGGACGAAGGAATGCTTGATGGCAAAGAAGCGATGGTTAAGTTTCTGAATCTGATAGCTGCTGAACCAGATATTTCTCGAATTCCTATAATGATAGACTCTTCAAAATGGGAAATTATCGAAGCCGGATTGAAGTGTGTTCAAGGAAAGAGTGTAGTAAACTCGATTTCCTTAAAAGAAGGAGAAGAGCAATTTATTGACCATGCGAAGAAAGTAAAGCGTTACGGAGCAGCGGTAATTGTAATGGCCTTTGACGAAGATGGTCAGGCGGATTCCTATGAAAGGAGAATTGAAATTTGTAAGCGTTCTTATGACATTTTAGTCGATGTAGTCAAGTTCAATAAAAACGACATCATCTTCGATCCGAATATCTTCCCTGTAGCTACTGGGATAGAAGAACATAACAATAATGCGGTCGATTTTTTCATGGCGACCAAATGGATTAGGGAAAACCTACCTGGTGCTCATGTGAGTGGTGGAGTAAGTAATGTCTCTTTTTCATTCCGAGGGAATAACCCAGTTCGCGAAGCCATGCATTCGGCTTTTCTATATCATGCCATTCAAAATGGAATGGACATGGGCATTGTTAACCCTACCATGTTGGAGATCTACAGTGATATTCCTAAAGATTTATTAGACAGGGTAGAGGATGTGCTTTTAAACCGTAGACCAGATTCTACTGAGCGCCTACTCGATTTTGCCGAAACCGTGAAAGGGGAAGGAAAAAAACTAGTAAAAGACGATGCGTGGAGAAAAGAATCGGTTGAAAAACGACTTGAGCATGCTTTAGTAAAAGGAATTATCGAGTTTATCGATGAAGATACCGAAGAAACACGTCAGAAATATGTAAGCCCATTGAAGGTTATTGAAGGGCCTTTAATGGATGGAATGAATGTAGTAGGAGACCTTTTTGGTTCTGGTAAAATGTTTTTGCCTCAAGTAGTGAAGAGTGCCCGTGTCATGAAAAAAGCGGTGGCTTATCTTTTGCCTTATTTAGAAGAAGAGAAGGAAGCCAAACGTAATGATCCCAATCGTGATCAAACTAAAGCTGACGCAGGCCGAAAAATACTCATGGCAACTGTAAAAGGTGATGTTCATGACATCGGGAAGAACATTGTCGGGGTGGTTTTGGCCTGTAATAATTACGAGATCATTGATATGGGAGTGATGGTGCCTGCAGATAAAATTCTGGACAGGGCCATTGAGGAAAACGTAGATGTAATTGGTCTAAGTGGCTTGATTACGCCTTCT
>CAXBPM010000683.1:0-1952 GCA_963977345.1 uncultured Roseivirga sp. | reverse complement strand
GCCTTCTCCATTCTGAATCTGGCTCACTCAGTTGAAGCAAGTTTTCGGAAGATAGGTCGTCAATTTCCGTGGTCTTTAGCTTTTTCTTCCTCAAAGAGGTTAAAGCAGTATTGTACACAATGGTATACAGCCAAGTGGAAAATTTAGCCTCTTCCTTAAACTGACCTATGTTTTTATAGGCTTTTAGAAATGAATCTTGTGTTACCTCCTCCGCATCTTCCCTCGACTTTAACAAACGCAAAGCCAACGTAAAAGCCATTGCTTTGTGCTCATCAACCAATACACTGAAAGCCGCAACATCGCCATTTTTTACTTTCGCGATGATCAGCTCCATTGCATATCGTTCATTGTGAGGTTTCATTTTTTATGTTTGACTACAAGGCTGAGTTTTAGGTTACATCAAGATTAAGAGATTCGTTTTCATACCAAGTTAAAAATTAAACTTTGGAACAGGGTGTAACCTAAATTTCAGAAAGCGCATCTATAAGAACAAGTATTGAATATTTAAACACAGAAATTATGAATGAAATAGTTGGAGTATTTTTTATCATAGCCATCCTTAGCATAGCCGGTTTGATATTTTTCCATTTACTCACACGACATAGAGAGCGTGGAATGTTAATAGAAAAAGGAGCAGATGCGAGCCTGTTTCAGACAGAACCGAAAAAGAGAAACCTCTTTTTTACTATAATACTAGGCTCTCTTCTCGTATGCCTATCGTTAGGAATCGGTTTGGGTTACTTACTAGAGAGCCTTCTGATCAGTATGATTGAGCCAGACCCTAATTTCAACGGCTATCGATCAAATGACCAACCAGGAGCATACTTTTTCACAATTTTCTTAATGCTGGGGGTTGGTTTCATAGCCTCGTTCTTTTTGCATAGAAAATTGGTTCTTGAGAAATAGAAAAACGAATAGAAATCGATAAGGGCTCTTGAGAATAACTCAAGAGCCTTTTTTGTGCGCTTTATGTCCAGTACTCCTTTACTTCTTCTTACCCAAAGTCATAGACTCGGCCATTTTTACCGCCTCATAAGCATTAATGATCCCTCCTGATTTTGACAGTTTCGAGAAGTTCACTTCTTGATCAAATGTTCCGGGCTTGGTCACTTTAATTCCATCCAGTTTACGAACAGACTTCATTAAAATATCTTTCAGTTGATCCGCATTTAAATCAGGGAAATAAGACAACAGCATCGCTGCAACTCCAGCCGTTACTGGCGATGCCATACTCGTGCCTTGCGCATCCTGATATGTATTCCCGGGTGCAGTTGAATAAATGGCCACACCAGGTGCAAATAAATCAACGGTTTTATCTCCGTAATTACTGAAATCGCCAACATACTGGTCTTCGGCACCCCAAGAAGAAGCACCCACTTCAATCCAATTGGCCCAATCGCCTTTCTTACCGAATTTGTCGTTCGGGTAATTGTTGGACTCATCAATGTCTTCGCCACTGTTTCCTGCTGCGTGTACCAATAAAACGCCCTTTGAATTGGCATACTCAATGGCATCATATACATATTGAAGGTTGGGGGAATAAGCCTTCCCAAAGCTCATATTAATGATTTTTGCTCCGTTATCTACCGCATAGCGAATGCCATTGGCTACATCTTTATCACGTTCATCACCATCAGGCACAACTCTAATGGCCATAATACTCACATTATTGGCTACGCCATCAGTTCCAATACCGTTTCCTCGGGAAGCAGCAATAATTCCAGCCACGTGAGTTCCGTGAAAGTTATCTGTTCCTTTTCCACTTACATCGTTGTTGCCATAGCCTTTTTCAGCAAGGTTATTTGGGTCATCGCCCACAATCTCTCTCGCATCATATTCCAAACCATAAGAATACTTAGCACTGGCTTCCATCTCAGCCAAATCCATATTGATCAATACCAAAACGCTGTCCAACGATATTTCTTCATCAATGGATTGTAAGATCTGAGTCA
>CAXBPM010000682.1:0-1958 GCA_963977345.1 uncultured Roseivirga sp. | reverse complement strand
TTTTCTCAATACTCAATACCATCTACTCTGTACTAGATGACGATATTCACAATCTTCTTCGGTACTACGATTACCTTTTTAGGGGTTTTACCTTCGAGCCATTTTTGAACGTCTTTGTTGGCGAGTACTTCCGCTTGAATTTCAGCATTAGGCTTGTCTACAGCGAAACTCATTTTTACCCTCATTTTACCATTGAAGGCAATCGGGTATTCATGTTCGTCTTCTTGCAGAAACTCTTCATTCAATACAGGATAAGGCGTACTTACAATACTTTCCTTATTGCCCAATAAACTCCAAAGCTCTTCGGTGATGTGTGGCGCATAAGGCGAAATCAATACAACTAAATCGGCCAAAACCTGGCGGTTATTGCAGTTTAATGCGGTAAGCTCATTCACGCAAATCATAAAGCTACTGACAGAAGTATTGAACGAATAACGCTCTATGTCTTCTTCCGCTTTTTTGATGGTTTTGTGAAGCACTTTTAACTCTGCTTTGCTTGGTGCTTCATCGCTTACTACAAACTCGCCCTCTTGATTATGGAAGAGTCTCCAAAGCTTTTTAAGGAATTTAGAAACGCCATCAATGCCATTGGTATTCCAAGGCTTGAATTGCTCCAAAGGCCCCAGGAACATCTCATACAAACGAAGGGTGTCAGCACCGTAACGCTCAATGATATCGTCTGGGTTGACCACATTATACTTCGACTTGGACATTTTCTCTACTTCCCAACCGCAAATGTATTTGTCGTTTTCCTCTGTAATAAATTCAGCATCCGCCAAATCTGGTCGCCAATTACGGAAGGCTTCCTTATTGAGTTCATCATTGTGAACTATGTTTACGTCTACGTGGGTGGCTTGTACTATTATATCTTTTCTTCCGAGAAGAACTTTTTTCCTCTCCGAAATTCTGTTTTTCTCTTTTTTGTTAAGGTTTAACTCTTCAAGAACTTTTTCTATTGTTTCCTTATCTCCTGCGTCTATTTTATCTGCAATACCTTTAGATATAAACAAAGAAGGGGCTTTAGTAAAAGATCTAATTTTGCTGAATCCACCACCTGGCAAGACTCGATAAACAAAATTAGATCTCCCCTGAATCATCCCTTGGTTGATCAATTTCTTGAAAGGCTCTTGTTGGTTTACAATGCCTAAATCAAACAAGATTTTATTCCAGAAACGAGAATACAACAAGTGACCTGTGGCGTGTTCAGAGCCACCAATGTACAAGTCCACATTTCCCCAATATTCCTGAGTGTCTTTGTCTACAAAAGCCGTATCGTTTTTGGCGTCCATATAGCGGTACCAATACCAGCTTGAGCCTGCCCAACCCGGCATGGTGCTCATTTCTAGCGGATAAGCTTCTGTTTCGCCTTTTGGTGTATAATTAAAGTTTTCGGCCCTGGCCAATGGCGGATCGCCATCTTCCGTAGGTAAGTATTTGTCAATTTCGGGTAGAATAATCGGCAAGTCGGCCTCGTCTACCAAATAAGGAAGGTCGTTTTTGAAATAGACAGGAACGGGTTCGCCCCAATACCTTTGGCGCGCGAAAATGGCATCTCTAATTCTGAAGTTGATTTTGCCTTTTCCGACTTTCTTTTCTTCTGCAAATTCAATGGCTTTGGCAATCGCGTCTTTACAACTCATCCCATTCAAAAAGCCAGAATTCATCATGACGCCTTCTTTGGTCGGGTCGGCTTTTTCGCTGATGTCTGCGCCTTCAATGACCGGAACTATCGGCAAATCGAAGTGCTTCGCGAAGTCATAATCGCGTTGGTCGCCACAAGGAACGGCCATTACTGCGCCAGTACCGTAACCCGCCAAAACGTAATCGGCAATCCAGATCTGAATTTTCTCTCCGTTGAACGGATTGGTAGCATAACTGCCCGTAAACACGCCTGAGATGGTTTTCACATCACTCATTCTGTCGCGTTCCGAACGGTTTTTGGCCGTTTCTACATAAGC
>CAXBPM010000681.1:0-1961 GCA_963977345.1 uncultured Roseivirga sp. | reverse complement strand
ACGATCCGATTGTAATTCCTCACCAATTCTCGAAAAAGGAAGACATAGAAATCACAGGTTTTTGGGCTTCCATATTGGCTTGGGGCCAGCGTGTTACGATTATTAATAAATGTAATGAGTTGTTTGGCTTGATGGATAACGCGCCACATGATTTTATAATGAACCATAAGGAGTCAGACCTTAAACGTTTGCTGAATTTCAAACACCGCACGTTCAACACCACCGACACGCTTTATTTTATTGCTTTCTTTAAGGATTTCTATAGCCAACATAATTCGCTGGAGCAAGCTTTTTTGGCGGGAATGAAGCCAGGAGATACCGATATGGCCAACAGTCTGACTCAGTTTCACAATTCCTTTTTTGCTTTGCCTGATGCTCCTGAGCGTACGAGAAAGCACATAGCCACGCCTGCCAGGAAATCGGCCTGCAAAAGACTAAACATGTACTTAAGGTGGATGGTCAGGCAAGATGATAAAGGAGTTGATTTTGGAATATGGAAGAATATTTCTCCAAGTCAGTTGGTGTGCCCCTGCGATGTTCATGTAGACCGAATCGCCAGAAAACTAGGTCTGATCACTAGAAAGCAAACCGATTGGCGAACCGCCATTGAGCTTACTGAAAATCTTAAAACGCTAGACCCGAATGATCCCGTGAAATATGATTTCGCACTTTTTGGTTTGGGGGTGATCGAAGGCTTTGAAAATGAGGTGATGTCGTTTTAAGTCGATATTTGATTTACGCCTACCGTTTTTTGTACTCACCTAAGTTTCTTATTGCGCCTCATTTTTAGGATAGGGCAATTAATATTTGCTATTTTTGCACCATGTCTGAAGAAGCTGTGAACAAAGAAAATCAGGGGACGCAAAGACAGAAATACAGCGAGAAAGAAGCCGCTCGTGTTTTTGATCAGGAATTCATGCCACATGTTAATTCCATGTACAATTTTGCGTATCGACTTACATTCGATGAGGATGATGCTAAAGACCTAGTACAAGATACTTATTTAAAGGCCTTTAGGTTTATCAACTCATTTGAGCAAGGAACTAATGCTAAAGCGTGGTTGTTCCGCATTTTGAAAAACAGCTTTATTAACGAGTTCCGTAAAAAGAGCAAACAGCCCGCTAAGGTGGACTATAATGAAGTTGAGTCATACTACAATTCTGATGATATTGATGAAAATATCACAACTGACTTAAGGGTTGAGACTGTTCAGCACATGATTGGTGATGAAATTACCCTGGCAATGAATAGCATTCCAGTGGATTTCAGAACGGTGATTATTTTAAGTGATTTAGAGGGATTTACATACGAGGAGATGTCCAAGATTTTGGATATCCCAATTGGCACCGTTCGTTCTAGATTACATAGGGCAAGGAACATGATGAAAGAAAAACTTTCTTCGTATGCAAAAGAGATGGGGTATAACAAATAAAAATGAAAACCATGAGTGAGTTCTCAGACTGGTTCAAAAGTAGTTTCAAAGAATGTTATTGTGACAGGGGCAATCTGGTTGATGAAAAGAGATTTTCAGAGATTATTCAGTTGGTTCTAGACAACGAAGCAGACGAAGAGTCGCGCGCTATCTTTGAAGAGAAAATTAGAACCTGTGTTAAATCAAACGGTAACTACGAAAGGGAAAAATGTGTGCAAGAAACCATAAAGCAAAAGCTTTGTGAGCACAAACAAGAAATCCCCGAAGACCTAGCCATGACTATTAAAAAGAGCATCGGTCTTTAATATGCGAAAAGGAAAAGCATTTATTTTCACCGCACCTTCTGGCTCGGGCAAAACAACTATTGTTAAGCATCTACTTTCAGTAAACCCCAACCTGGGTTTTTCAATATCTGCCAGCACACGTGATAAAAGAGGTCGTTCCGAAGAAAACGGAAAAGACTATCACTTCCTCAGCAAAGAAGAATTTCGTCAGAAGATCGAAGACGATGCCTTTGTGGAATGGGAAG
>CAXBPM010000680.1:0-1966 GCA_963977345.1 uncultured Roseivirga sp. | reverse complement strand
CTAAGCATGGCATTTTTATCCATTTGATTCCAGTTGTAAATCTTAAGCAGGGACATTGTAATAAAACCTATCAGGGTGTAAAAAGCCCACTCCAGTTTATCAGTCATTATATCGGTATTGAGCATTTCCACAAACGTATATATTGAAAGACCGAGCACTACTAAGTTGAATACAAACATAACTACAGTAATCCAGCTGTTCTTCCCTTTAAACAAGCCTAAAATCATCTGAGGCATGTTTTGTTCTCCTAACTGATCGTAATAAGCGGCTTCTTCTTTAGTAAGCGCTTGGTGGATTAAATCATCCATTTCTTTTTCTGAATCATTCATAACTCTCTTTTTTAAGTTTCTTTTTTAACTGTTCTCGTGCATGGTATAAACTCGACTTTACCGTGCCTTCTGGCTTATCGAGTATTTGAGCAATGATTTTTATCGGAGTCTTTTCCAAATAGAAAAGCCGTAAGACCTGTTGATGCTGCTCAGGCAAATCATGAATGGCCACCAACATAAGCTCCATTTGATCCTGCGGTTCAGCTTCTGAAGATGAAACATTTTCAACTTCAAACTGATGTACGCTGTTCCTTTCGCGCTGCTGCTGTTTAATCCAATCTGCCGCCCTACGCTGGACAATCTTATAAGCCCAAAACCGGAACAAAGCAGGATCTTTCAGTTTGTGAATGCCTTTAATAATAGAGACCCAACTTTCTTGTGCTATTTCATAAGCTTGGTCTTGGTCTTTCAAAAAACCATATGACCAGCTTAAAACTTTGGGCTGCCAGCGTTTCCATAACAAGCCAACCGCAGTTTGGTCTTTGTCTTGGCAGCGCAAAACAAGCAACTCATCAAAAATTTGGTTTGAACTCCGTTTCATAAAAATCTAATAAGGAGTCGCATAAATGATGGAAAGGTTCAATTAAAAAATAATTCAGGGACGATTATCACTCTCTCGAAACTCATATTAAAGACAAGATACCCAAAAACAGCGCCTTTCCTTAGAGCCTGATATTTTTATGGCTACTTTTGCCACAGTTCAAAAAAACCATACCTCATGCTCAAAATTGGCGTTCTAGGTGCCGGTCATCTCGGCAAAATTCATATCAAATGCATTAAAGACATTCCCGAATATGAACTCGTGGGATTCTATGATCCATCGGAAGAAAATGCAAAAGCAGTTGCGCTAGAGCATGGCATTAAAGCCTATGCTACTATTGCCGAATTGCTTGAGGTGGTGGACGTAGTAGACATTGTAACCCCTACGCTATCTCACTTCGATTGTGCCAAGCAAGCCTTGGATGCTGGCAAACATGTATTTATTGAAAAACCAGTCACCAATACCGTTGCTGAAGCTGAAGCACTTATCAAACTTTCGAGAGCGAAAGGGCTGAAAGTTCAAGTGGGTCATGTTGAACGATTCAATCCAGCGTATGTCGCTGCTCAAGCTTACCTTAAGCAGCCTATGTTTATTGAGACGCACAGATTGGCGCAATTCAACCCAAGAGGTTTGGATGTCCCGGTGGTGCTCGATTTAATGATTCACGATATTGACGTCATTTTACATGCTGTCGGCTCTCCGGTTAAACATATCTCGGCCAGCGGTGTTGCTGTAGTCAGTGATACACCAGACATTGCCAATGTGCGCTTAGAATTCGAAAATGGTTGCGTAGCGAACCTTACAACTAGCCGTATAGCGGTGAAAAACATGCGCAAATCACGTTTCTTCCAAAAGGATGCTTATGTATCGGTAGATTTCCTTGAAAAGAAATCTGAGATCGTGAGAATGCAAGAAGCCACGGGAGAAGAAGGCCCCTTTTCTATGATTTTAGATTTAGGTGAAGGCAAAAGCAAAAAGGAAATTATTTTTGAGAACCCTAAGGTTCATCCTACCAACGCCATCCGTGAAGAGCTCTTCACATTTAATCAGGCGATAAACAACAATACAGAGCCTATTGTAACCATAGAAGATGGAT
>CAXBPM010000679.1:0-1969 GCA_963977345.1 uncultured Roseivirga sp. | reverse complement strand
AAGGTGTTTGACTTCGAACTTTTACAGGGTGATATAAGCACAGTGTTGAAAGAACCCAATGCCATCGTGATGAATGAAAGAACGGCACTCAGACTTTTCCATACTACTGATATACTTGGGGAAGTGGTGAGTTTGTTCGGAGATAAAGTGGGGGTGATCAAAGGAATTAGTAAAAGTCCACATTTTAAAACCCAAATGGACTTTGATCTGGTCGTTTCTGAACTAAGGGGGCCAATTAATCAAGAGAAATGGCAGAGTGCCAGTGATTACACTTATATAGTTGCCAATAATAATGTAAGTGTTAAAGACCTGAACAGGAAGCTAGATGAACTAAGTCTTAAATATGTTTATCCAACATTTTATGGTGGAGATGCCAAAACAATAAGTGTGGAAGAATGGAAAGCTGAAGGATATTACACTAGTTTTTTTGTGGAGTCCATCGATGAGTTGAGAAGAGAATCTCAAACTTTGTCCAACATGATGCCTAAAGTTAATAATGATCAACTAAAGACCTTGGGCATTGTTGGGCTGGTGGCATTGTTGATTTCCATTTTCAATTTTATCAATCTATCCACGGCAAAGGCTTCTGCTCGAATGAAGGAAGTAGGGGTGAAAAGAATTTTAGGTTCGTCAAGAAGCCTTTTGGTTACACAGTTTTTACTTGAATCCTTTTTGCTGATTTTGTTCTCTTCTGTATTGGCTTTAAGCTTGGTGGAGGTGCTTGTGAAATTAAAGCCCGACTTTTTGGGAATGTCTGTTGAGTATTCATCACTGCATTCCACCGAATGGGTGGGTGGCTTATTCCTCTCCGTCCTGATCCTCACGCTCATTTCAGGCATTTACCCTGCTCTTTATCTTTCTAGTGGGAATATAGTTTCCATTCTTAAAAAAGGGACTTCAAAAAACAGCTTCAGTGTTTTGAATGCTGTTTTTTTAAGAAAGACAGTTACCGTACTTCAGTTCGTTTGCTCTATCGGACTAATTACAGCGGTAATTACCATGTTTTTGCAAATAGATCACATCCGAAGTCGGGACCGTGGTTATGCAACTGATGGAGCAATGGTTATTCATTCCTACTTCTTGAAAGAATCTAAGAAGGCTTTTAAGAATGAGCTTCTCCGTCTGCCCAATGTGGTAGCAGCAGGTTATACCTACCGATTTTCTGATAATTCTGCCCCAGGTTTATCCGCAACTACCGTAATAGGTGAAGATAGTATCGAGGTTCGTCTGTCACCATATTATGTAGATGAAGATTTTTTCGCTGCCACCAATATGAAAATTGTAGAGGGAAATGATTTTAAGGGCGGTCGTGCTATGCAATTGGTAGAGGAGAAGGAAGAAGCAGAGAAGAAAGAAAAGGCAGGAGACACCAATAATAATGAGGAGTACGCTGGTTATTCTCCAGCCGTGATCAATGAAACCGCTGCTCGGTTATTAGGGCTTAAAGACCCCGTAGGTAGTGTCATCAATGCCAGATATGAAGTAGTGGGAGTTGTAAACGACTTCTCTTTTAGCGACTTAAGAAATGCCATTGAACCAGCTATTTTCAGAACAATGAGTGTAATTCCTCGAGATGCACAAATAGTAGTGAGGCTTAACTCGTCCAAAAACGAAACAGAGGCCATAAAAGAAGTATGGTCTGAATTTACTGATGTGGACATGGGGTGGTTTGCCTTGGGTTCACAGTATGCTAAAAATTTAGAGATAGAAACTCGAGGTTTTAAGTCAGTATTTGTGTTTTCTGTTTTTGCAATAATTATCTCCAGTTTGGGGCTGCTAGGCTTGGCCGTTTTCACCGTAGATCAACGAATTCAAGAGTTTGGTATTCGAAAAGTATTGGGTGCTTCAGTTACCGATATTATGAGATTATTTGGGACAAATTTTGCCAAACTTGTGGCTGTTGCTTTTTTGCTTGCCATTCCTATCTCTATCTATACCATGCAAAACTGGCTCGATGGCTTTGCAGATC
>CAXBPM010000678.1:0-1975 GCA_963977345.1 uncultured Roseivirga sp. | reverse complement strand
TTACCACTTCGTATTGAAGGCGGTAGTCATAAGCTTTGGATGAACGACCTAAGGCTTGGTTGACTTCCGAAAGCCCCAATAACGACCTACGCATAAGCGAAGGTAATTTAAGCTCCTTACCAATATCATAAGCCTTCTGATAATTGCGTAAAGCTTCGGCATACTCTTTCGTATCGTAATTGGTGACGGCTAAACTGTTGTAAGTTTGGCCCAGAACGTCAGAATCCTTTAGCTCCTCTTTCATCAAAATGCTTTCTTGGTAGTAGGCTTTGGCTTTGTCGTAATCCTTTAACTGCTTGTATGCAATCCCATAACCATGGTGAACCATAGCCAAATCTCGGGTTCTATTTCTATCCTTATAAATTTTCTCACTCAATTTTAAATACTCTAATGCTCTTTCTGACTGGTTTTCTAGGAGGTAAACATCAGCCATACTTAAATAAACTTGCGCCTTATCAATTTCACTATCGAGCGATTCATAAATAGCCAAACTCTTATCGAAGTAATCTAAAGCAAGTGGTAAATCAGACAATCTTTTATACAGTACTCCAATATTATGCAGAGTGCTTGCTTCATTTGCCTTCACATCTTCCAAAGACCTATACATTATCAAGCTTTTAAGATAAAAATTGAGCGCCAGTTTAAAGAAACCCAAATCATTATAGCTAGTACCTATATTATTGAAGTTCTGAGCTATCCCTTCTTGGTAGTCAGTTTTTTCATAAAAGACATTGGCCTCATTGTATTTTTCAATAGCCTTATCATACTGCCCTATTTCAGCATAATAAACTCCAAGATTGGTAATAGTGATACCAAGTGATACCGTATCTCTTAACTCCAACTTTATGTCGATACTCCTTTGATAATAAATAAAAGCACTGTCTGTAGCTCCTGTGTCTCTGAAAATATTCGCTATGTTTTGGAGCGTTTTAGCCATTCCTGCAGAATCCGAAAGCATTTGCCTATTCTCCAAACTCTTTCGATAATGTGCTTCAGCTAAACTAAGGTCGCCATTTCTCTTTTCTAAGACCCCCATTAAGTTATAGGCCTTAGCGAGCACTTCATAGTTTTGAGTTTTAGTAGCCTTTTCAATAGCAGTTAAAGAATAACGTTTTGACACATCGTAATCCTTTAATGCGTAGTAGGTTTTTGCCTTTACCCAATCACTTTCGGCCTGAACATTTTCAAGGGTTTTAGGAGAGGCCAAATTCTCTGCCGTTTTTAGCAAAAGCAATACTGAATCAATATTGTCTTTGCCCATTTCTTCCGCTTGGGCCTGAAGTGCGGTTATTCTTGATTGGTCTTGATAAGGACTTGCATTGATTAAAAAAGATATAAAAAAGGCCATGAGACCTAGCGGTAACGTAAAAAATAATGGCCGAAACATATGCCTTGATCCCATGGTCTAAATTTACAATTAATCTACTTCTTCCTCTCCATTATCCGTTGATTTACCAACCTCACCCTCCTCTGGGTCTCCATGAACGGGGATCACAAAAATATTTCTCTTTATCAGTTTTCTTGAAAACTCTTTGGTAAAACACACTTTAAAATTAAAGCACTGAAGCATATTATCTAGAGTGCCTTTCTCACATAAGTTTATAAAAACGAAAAGCTCTGTCCCCATATAATCACACACTATGGCCGACTTAGTATCAAGCACAAAGTTAGAAGGGGCATAAAACACGATACTGAGCTCAGAACATTTTGTTGTTACATTCTTTACCATTTTTAAATGCGGTGCGAAAACCTTGGGCATTCCGAGCCCTCCTCCTTGAACATTCTCAAATTGTAACCCTTTGGCCACGAGGCATTCGGCTGACCCATAGACACCATTGGTACCTAGTGGGTATGTACTTACTTTTGACATAATTATCTGGTTTTAGTTGAAATCACCTCAAAAATACGAGCACTAACTCAATGGCTCGTACCTATAAAGTGGTATCGTGAAATTACTACTTACAGTGGATTAAAC
>CAXBPM010000677.1:0-1980 GCA_963977345.1 uncultured Roseivirga sp. | reverse complement strand
TCGGTTGGCCTGAAAAGTCTCGAAATTACTTACCGAACTTACTTCCAGCCACTTTTCCTGCGCAGCAGAATATACTTCAAAATCGAAGGTAAGGGCAGAAGTGAAGCCAATGTCGCCACCACAAAGTCTTAAAATTCGGTATTGAAGCCCAAGTTTTTCAAGCAGACTGGCCACGTGATCACACATTTTATCAAGTGCTTTGTAAGAATCTTCCGCCTTACACACCTGAACAATTTCTACTTTATCGAACTGATGCAATCTGTTCAAACCACGAACGTGTGCGCCCCAGCTTCCCGCTTCTCTTCTAAAGCAAGGTGTAAAACCAGTGTGCTTAATTGGCAGTTGGTCTTCGTTTACAATTACGTCTCTATATAAGTTAGTAATTGGCACTTCGGCAGTAGGAATAAGGTACAAGTTCTCATTTCCTACATGGTACATTTGCCCTTCTTTATCTGGCAACTGACCCGTAGCATAACCCGAGGCTTCGTTGACCATAATCGGAGGTTGCACTTCAGAAAAACCTGCGGCTACGGCTTCATCCAAAAAGAAGTTGACCAAAGAACGCTGCAAACGAGCACCTTTTCCTTTGTACACAGGAAAGCCAGCGCCCGTAATTTTAATACCTAGGTCAAAGTCAATAATGTCGTATTGTTTGATCAAGTCCCAATGTGGCACTGCCTGATCGTGCAACTTAGGAGCTTCACCAACAGTTTTTATGATTACATTGTCTTCATCGGTATTTCCTGAAGGAACAGAAGGGTGAGGCACATTTGGGATTGTATACAACAAAGCCAACAATTCCTTTTCCACTTGGTCTTTAACTTCTGCTAATTCTTTGCTGGCCGCTTTCAGTTCGGCCGTTTTGCTTTTTATTTGCTCCGCTTCATCGCGTTTCCCAGCTTTCATTAAGCCGCCAATTTCTTTGGCAAGCGCATTGGCTTCTGCCAAATTGGAGTCAAGGCTCTGCTGAGAGGATTTACGCTTGTCATCAAGCGCAATGGCCTGATCCAAAACCTGTTCAACATTAGGGAAGTTGCGTTTCTTCAACCCTTCGATTACCCTTTCTTTCTCCGTTACTATTTGGCTGATTTGCAGCATGACTTATATATTCGTTTAAAGTGGCAAAGTAAATCAATTCCTATAAAAAAGAGGGAGTAAAACCAGCTAAGTATATCCTTTTTGTTAAAATTACCGTTCAATGCTTGATAAGTAGCAAGAGATGCTCTATACTTGCGTGTTCCTAGGATGAGAGTGATCTTTTTCTGCACATCATCTCGAGAAATACTCAAATAATTATTTCATTAATTTTAATTAACTCCCACCCATCCGGATAAGGGATTCCCCCAAAGTATAAATCTATGTACACCATTGAAGAATTGAAGCTAATGCTGCTTTCAGAATTGAAAGAAATTGCAGAGGCAATGAGCTTAAAGAACTATAAGAAGCTCGCAAAACAAGAAATTATTTACGCCATTCTAGATCAACAAGCTCGAACTCCAGACGAGGCTTTACCAAAGAAACCCGCAGTTAAGAAAGAAGAAACTACTACGGACGAAGCTCCTAAAGAAAAAGTAGAAAGACCTGAAAGAACTGAGCGTCCACCAAGAAAGGTGAAGCGTGAAAACGTGACCGAAGTCAAAAAAGAAGAGGAGTCTAAGAAAACTGAAGACGGTGAAGAGAAAGCTGTTGAAGCGAAGGTAGAAAGACCACGTCCAAGACCACGTCCTGTTAACAAAGACGCGCAACCAAAATCTTCTGACAATGTTGAGGTTGAGCAAGAAGAAAAAGGAGAGCAAGAAGGCGAAGCAAGTGATGCGAAGCCAGAAGCTAGAAAAAATAATGACCGTAAGGATAACGGTGACCGAAGAGATAACAGAAAAAGCAGCAAGCAGCAATACAATCAAAGCATCAAGGATTTTGATGGCTTAATTGAAAGCGAAGGTGTTTTGGAGATTATGCAAGATGGCTACGGCTTCTTAA